>JANWZE010000131.1 GCA_025054955.1 Blastocatellia bacterium
GGCAACGCTTCCATGCCGATTTATGGCCGGGGCACGTACGAAAGCAATGACGTTATCAAGTAAGATTGGTTGACCTGGCAGAGCGACCCGCCCGAATCCTTCATCAGAGGCCGTATAAATTCCGAAGCCATTGCCGGGGACGAACGCGACAAAAGCTAGGCCAAATTGTTCCAGTAGCCTGGAGACCGCTGGGACTGAACGCTATCAACAGCACAAAAAGATTGCAGAGAAGTTTTGATTGCATAAGTCCTCCTCTAAAATAACCATTTTCATCTTTCGTGGCGAACGCGGAACTCATGAGCGATTCCCTTGAAAATCGCCCACGAAACACACGAAGTTCACGAAAGAATTGCATTTTCATCCTTCGTGGCGAGCTATGGCTCATGACCGATTCCTCCGAACCCGGAAAGGTGCTCTCGATGCCCTCTGCTCACCGAACGAAAGCCCCAGCCGTCTGAGTCCATTGAGGGCCTCACGCCCATGGCTCGCCTAACATCCATGTGTCTTCAAGGCCGCGCCTCTCCTTCCAACCCACTGATCCAAGCCTATCGCGGCACGTAAGAGATCTTTACTCCTTCAACTTGAACGACTCCTGGATTTGTGTCCTGAGGATTATCTTTCGCTCTGCGACCGACGGAGATCGTAAATACATCTCCAGCTCCTGTCACCCCAAAGAATGATTCTTTCTTCAAGCCGCGCATAATATGCAACACTCGTTCTTGCGTTCTCCCTAAATAGTTTCCGCCGACTGTAGAGGTGATTGTCTCCACGAATAAGTCAACCGTCCCCTCTTCTGAAGCTGAGAAAATAACTTCAACGGAGATATTTTTGCCCACCGAATCGGCAGGCAGGGTTATACTTTGAGTGACGAAGCTGTCTGTGTGCGCAGGTAGGGAGACCGCAGGGATTTCGCCAAGGGGTTCGGGGGGAGCCATTAAAAATTGCGCCTCCCCGAAAAGAGCCAACCGATGCTCCTCCACCAAGCACCCCAGCAGTCACATTGAAGGGGATGACTCGTAGTTGCTGAGCATCGTCGGCTGGAGAACCCTCTGTTACCTCCTGGATCAATGAGATCGTGCTAAGCGCGATGAGCATTAGTGCCCATCGGACCAGATCGTAGTTTCTATGAACTTCTCTCATATTATCCTCTGTTGAGCATTGGTTGGCACAGCGTTATGCTCAAATATCCTAACTCGTATAGCGCTTTTGACGCACCGCGAATTGGAGAGCGTCCCCATTGTCCCTCCTAGCGACAGACAAGGTAGACATCCTGACTCGTTACACCGACGTTGTCCGATGATGTCCACGTGATGGTGTAGGCGCTGCCGGCGGCCAACGTCTCGCCTCCGTTGGCTGTGTCACGGTGACACTGGGCGGCGTCGGATCAGGCGGCCCTTCCTGGATGGTGAAATTGCCATCGCTCATGTCGCCAGCTTGATTGCCGGCAATATCCCAGGCGACCACTTTAATCCGGCCTCACGTAGTCGGCGTGTTCGGCACCGTCCAGTTGTAGCTTTGCGCATCGCCTGGAAGATTGCTGACGACGCTCGTGAACGTAGTCCCACCATCCGAGGAGAACAAAACATCGTGCCTGGTGACACCCACATTGTCAGTTGAACTCCAGGTGATCGTGTAGATCCCACGGTTAGAATCTCGCCTCTGCTTGGTCTGGTGACTGACACTCTCGGTGGCCGAGTATCGGCCTGTGTATAGCTCCAATCCTCCATGCCGTTGGGTCAGGCCTGAAGCATCCTTCACTGGCGACCTCTAATCCGCAACGTAGGCAATATACGTGGCGACCACCGCCACTAAGTTGTTTACTGTATGGGCGACGACACTCACGGCCAGATTTCCTGTTCGACGATAACCATAAGCAAGCACTATCCCCATAAAAAAGAGGGGAATCATCGTGACAGGTTCAAGATGTAAAATGGCAAAGAGCGCAGACGAAATCAAATAGGCAGCAATCTTACTATGATCCACCAGTGTATCGAAAATGTACCCACGGAAGAAAATTTCCTCCATCAGAGGCACGATGATAACCACCATAAGAACTGCCAAACCCAGCGACCACCACGTAGGCCCAAGAAGGCCGCGGAGTAGGGACGGGTCTGGAGGCTGTATACCGACCTGTTGCTGAAGCCAGAGCACGAGGGCACTGATACCGATAACTCCCGTGCTGGTCAGCAGGCACCCAATCGCTAATGTCCGCCAGCCGGGGCGACGAAACAGCACATGGAGCGCCTTGGCCTGTCCTCGCCGCCGACGCCATAAGTAAACTAGCCCAAAACCAACGGGAGGGCCAACAATGAGCAGAAACCCAAGGGTCTGGCTGAGCAGTCCCGGCTCAACGCCGGACACACTATAACCATTGAGCCTGTACCCTTGCTGCTCTGCTACCCTGAGGGCTCGCTCCCATGGAATCCGCGCCCCCTGTAGCTCAACAATCACACTTGCCCCTTCAATGTACGCGTTGAGTGAATGCACGCCTGGCAAATGGCGGAGGGTCTCCCGGAGCGTTGTCAGGTCTCCAGCCGCTTGCCCAGGGGTGACGGTTATGCGAAGACCAATAGGGTATTTTGTCCACACTCGCAGTCCGAGAAATGGGGTCGCCACTAGAGTCCCAAGGACAAGAGCCACTATCACATCACGAGTGACGCCGAGCACCTCGGTAAGAAATCCTCGCCGAGTTGGTTGTTTGGCCATACTCTTCTTCTCAGTGGCGGTGTCGTAGGACCTTGCTGGGTTCATCTCATTCATCTCCCGGTCTTGCTCATGAGTATGATGAGCCAGCGGCGCCTTGAGCTAAGTAACGTAACAAAAGTTCGTGGCGTTTTTGGAGTGCTGCGACGTGTCGCAGCTTTGGCCGGAAAGCGGTGACACGTCACAGCACTGCAAAATGTCCCGTCCCGCCAAAATGTCCCAGAACGTTTGTCCACCTACTTAGCCGATTAACTCCGTTTTCTCCGGCCCGATATCCCCTCGACCCACTCGTCGCACAGAATCTTAGTGTAGTGATGTGGGTGAGACGGGACAAGGGTAACTCGGGATAATGGGAGGCGGTTAATCTGGGCAACATTATCCGCCCGCCACACATTGTGTAGCGTCCCACCTTCCTTATAGAAGCTATTTAGTTGCAGGTGCAACTCGTACTCCCGGTGGCGCAGCTAGCTTCAAACGTTTTTATGCCTCTGTTACCACATTGTTGCTGGCATCGCTCACGTTGTTCATCTATCCACTCAGTACACAGCCACGCTGCCACGATACCACCTACAATAAGGCATAGGATACACACGGCAGCATAAACAGTCAGGAGTGACGTTTTACGCATTGCCTCCTTGGTACGTGACAGATACGGAAACGATTCGCCCGCTTCTTGGGCAACCAAGTACTCAGCCACGAGGTATCCGATAAACGCCGCGCATGAGGTCCGAAGATTTGGATCCCCGATATCTGTGAAGTCAACTGTTACCGACCCCTTATCTCCGAGCTGAAAATGGAGAAAGTTTCCATCGGGTGTGGTCCGATACAGCAAAGCCAGTGATCGTCCATATCGGCTGAGTCGGTATCCACTGTTCTCAGGAGCCAGTGAGTATCCATCTCCCGCAACCAGATTTATCACCCTGGTTTCCACCGTTCAGCACGGTCGCATCGTAACCCTGGAGGGCCTGGAACTCTGACCTGAATCCCTCTAGTTCTGCTCGTAACTGTTCAACGGTTGCCGCAACGGGTTGAATTCTGTTCCGTGAGATTACCTTGATAGTCAATGGGCTAACTTGGACGGGCAACACGGCCGTCGGGAGAAAACAAAGTGACAAAGCTCATGGTTACCAAGGACTTTTTGTTAAAATCCCTCCCTTTGGAAAGTTACTCGGCTCAAGCCGAGATTAAGAGAAATCCTGGACCACGAAGGATCTCGTCGCTCTCCTTAGATTGGCCGCTTAAGTCGAGGATGCCTTCATTGGCCGGATTTCGTGAATTCAAAAATTCAAAGATCAAGCGAACGTCTCAAGACAGAGCAATCAGTGTGCCATGTGGGAGCGAGTTGATCAGAGAAGTGGCAACACTTAGCTCTACCAATGGATAAATGAAATTCGCTGATGA
>JANWZE010000132.1 GCA_025054955.1 Blastocatellia bacterium
CGATCCACTTGCGCTTCTTCCTTTACAATGGGAATAATATATCGCTGCATTTGGCTTCCTCCGGCAAGCATTTTCCTTAAAAGTATTACAGCTTGCCAGAGGAATCCCTCTCTTTCAAGCACAAAATTTGAAACGATTACGACAGCAGAGCAAGCCAGAGAGGCGCGTTGGAGACGCGCCGAGACGTGCGCCTTCTCAGCCAGCGAATGGTGAGCATGAACGAGCCGATGGGGAACGGGTCGCGCCCCTTCAGGGCGCGAGGGATTGGGGATGGCGCCCACCCAGACGTTTCACGTCTGGCTACCCGCTGGTGGGCGGCTGCCGCCGTCGCTCGCTCCGTTCAAAACGCCACACTTGAGCAGACATCCACGCGGCAACGCTCCTGCAAAGAACGTGGTCTTTTCTTCCGCAAGTAGAGAGGCCTTTGGCAGTCTCAGCGACTGAAAAAATTTTCGCCAAGCTCAGGGCATCGTGCTACTCAGTAGAGAAGACCCTTTGCCCAGTTCAGCGGGCGAAAAATTTTCTCTAGGCATTGCCCCGATTTTGGCTATAATAATCGCTCATGATTTTGGCTGAGGGAAAAAATTTGATGAAAGGACCTGTGCTCGTGCTCAATGCCACGTACGAGCCTATCAATGTGACGACGGTTCGTCGGGCGCTGGTCCTGATCTTTAAGGGGACAGCTCGACCGGAGGAGCTGACTGATCGCGTGATCCATTCAGCGCGTCAGTCGTTCACGGTGCCATCGGTGATTCGCCTGGTTGAGTATGTGCGCATCCCTTATGAACGCAAAGAACTCTCACGCCGCAATGTGCTGTTGCGCGATGGGTACGCTTGTCAGTACTGCGCGCGCAAACTCAACCCTTCAGAGCTGACTATTGACCATGTCCTGCCTCGTGCGCGAGGTGGTCGCACCTCCTGGGACAACGTGGTTACCTGCTGTCGCAAGTGCAATGCGCGAAAAGGCGACCGGCTGCCGGAAGAAGTTGGCATGAAACTGCTCAAGCATCGTCAGGCGTTGTCGTGGCGAGTCGGCCATCAAATTCTGCTGCACCTGGGTCGCCATCAAGAATCGTGGCGTAAGTATCTGATCCTGTAATGGCGGCGTGCGGCTCGCCGACGTTTTCTGAGCGAGCCCGCTGCCATGACCTTCCTGGGCGAGTCAAAAGACAACAGCGTTTGTTTTAACCGGACGGTCTTTGACCGAGGCCGCTGTTATTACCTTCCTGAGCTTGAAAAGGCCATGCTTGGCCGAGCCAAATATAAGCCTCAAATTGACCGGTGACCCATCAACGTGAGCTTGAAAAGACTGTGTTTCGGCAACCCACACCATAGTTTCTCTCCTGAAACTCGAATCGCAGCCCTGAAACACCTGTTACAGCAGGCTACCTGAGCATTTGGCCCTCCGCTGGATAACAGGCTCATTATCATGGCCATTGCCGACGATTGGCAGACGTTTCAAGTGTCACGGTGTGGCACGTCATTTGCAACACTGAGGCACTGCAAGGTCAGAAGTAGAGGTGGCCGGCCGTCTTGTGGCACGTGGTCGTGGTCAGGGGCGAGGAGCATCTTTACATCATGAAGCGTTTTTTCACGACGGAGCGCATTAGCGGGCTCACTATCATTTTAGGGATTTCGCTGACGGCGGGATTGATGATTGCTCTGCCGCAATATCCCAAGCGGATGGCGGAAGGAGCGATTATGCGAATCCAGAGTCAGTTGAGTCGAAAAATCTCCGACCTATTGACGGAGCGGATCAATGGAGTCGAAGCGTTGGCAGACCTCTATGCCGGCGGCGTGATCAAAGACGCTACCACGCATGCCTATTATGGACGCCGCCTCGTGGAAAAGACGCAGGGCCTGGAGCGGATCAACTACATTGATCGCTCGTATCGCACGCAGTATGTCTATCCGAGTCCTGCCGACCCGCGCTTTGAGTTGGATAACTCATCAGGGCTGCTCGCGGCGGCCAAGCGCGCTGTCGAAACAAAGAAGATGGTCGTTGCCGATCCATCAGGCGGCAGTGGCAAAAGGCCATCCTCATTGATCGCGTTCGTTCCGGTGGCCAGCGAGCGGGGCGTGGTCGGATTGATCCAGGCTGTCTTCTCAATCAAAACGATCACACGCGACGTGATCGAACCGTTGATCGAATCGGATGTGCCATATCAGTTGGAGGATAGTAATGGCACGGTGCTTGGAGGCCAGTTCCAGAAAGATTTAGAGAAGAATCCGCCAGTAGCCTTGCCAATCCGCATTGGGCAGACGGAATGGGTGGTGAAATTTCCCGCCACGGCCGTGATTCAACACGCCGGTGTGCCGGTGTTTGACTGGCTGACGATTCCCTACAATTGGCTCACCAAGGTGTTTGGCTTTGGGATCGTCATCGTGCTCACCTTTGGCACGCTGGCATTGACTCGACAAAGTCGCAAGCTGGAGCAACAGAACGAAGAGATCGCCCGGTTGTATGAGACGATTCAGTCCTCGCTCCAGCAGACTGAGCATGAATATCGCCGCATTGAAATGATTTTGGAAAGCGTCCCGGCGGGCGTGTGTGTCATTGAAGCTGATTCAGGCAAGGTGGTGATTGCCAACCGCAATGCCAGCAGTTTGTTCGGTCAGCCGCTCGCTCCGGGCGTCGTGGTGCCGATCTTATCCGAGTCGTATGCTTTATGTCAGCCCAGCGGCGAGCCGTATCCGTTGGCCGAGTTGCCCATCGGGAAAGCTGTTCTGGCCGGCATTAGCAGCGTCACGGATGACGTCACACTGGTGCGACCCGATGGCCGCAAGATCAATCTGCTGATGGGCGCAGCGCCGATTTCCACCACCGATGACCAGAATACCCAGCAAATCGTCCTCGTCTTTCAGGACATCACCGAGAAAGTGAAACTGGAACGCCAACTGCAACATTACACCGAGCGGTTGGAGTTAGAAGTTCGCAAGCGTACCAGTGAGCTGGAACAAGCCGAACGCGAGCTGCGCCAATCCTATGAGCAGTTGAAGCAAACGCAGGAACGGTTGATCGAACACGAACGATTATCTGCCATCGGCAAAATGTCGGCGACGATTGCCCATGAGATTCGCAATCCACTGAGCGCTTTGCATGCGGCAGCGCAGGAACTGAAGGAGGGATTGTCGCTGCCAGAGGAATATCAGGAATTGCTCGATATTATCACATCTCAGTCTACACGGCTCAGTAAGATCATTCAGAACACGCTGTCGTTTACGCGGCCCATCAGCCTGGAGAAGCGTCCGGTTGACATCAATCAATTGGTCGAACGTTTGATGGCTTCGATGCGTAGCGATGCGCGATTCCAGAATGGCGTTCAATTGACCAAGCGATTCGCTAGTGATATGCCGCTGGCGTTGATTGATCCTGACGCTGTCGAGCAGGTCTTATGGAACATTCTCCTGAATGCCGTGCAGGCTGTCCGTAACGGCAACGGTCAAGTTCAGGTCATGACCCGATGGTTGCCCAACGGTTACAACGGATTTGCCAAACCATGTTTGGAAATTGCGGTGAGCGACAATGGCGTTGGGATTGCCCCAGGCCAGTTGCAAAAAATCTTTGAGCCGTTCCATACCACCAAGGCGCAAGGAACAGGGCTAGGATTGGCTGTCGCACGTCGCATTATCGAAGCTCACGGGGGGATGATCAAAGCTGAAAGCCAAGTCAACCGCGGCACGATTATGCGTATCTTGCTGCCCGTGGACACCGAGGCAGAGAGACGAACGAATACTAAGTGAGGTTGTGGGACTATGTCGAAAATACTGATTGTGGATGATGAGCAACCGATTCGTCAGACGTTAGCCTTCACCCTGAAACGCCAAAATTATGAGGTTGATGAAGCAGCCACGTCGCAGGAAGCGTGGGCCCAATTGGAGCAGCGCAGCTACGACCTGATTCTCATGGACCTACGCCTCAACGGCGACTCCGGGCTCGACTTGCTGGAGCGGGTTAAGAAGACTTATCCGCAGAGCGAGGTCATGATGATCACCGCGTTTGGCACCGTTGATTCGGCTGTTGAGGCCATGAAGCTGGGAGCTTGCGATTACATCACCAAGCCCTTTCACCGCGAGGAATTGTTACATCGCGTCAAGAATGTCCTGCGCACCAAGCAACTGGAGAGCGAAGTCCTGGCATTGCGTGAAGAGGTTGGACGTCACACGGGCTTTGACGGCATCGTCGGCCAATCCAAAGAACTCTTAAAAGCGCTGGCGCTGATTCAAAAAGTAGCTCCAACAGATGCCACCGTGTTGATTACCGGCGAGACAGGCACCGGCAAGGACGTGATGGCGCGCGCCATTCACATGCTCAGTCGGCGGGCTGATCGCCCGTTCGTTTCCATTAACTGCGCGGCTTTCCCGGAAAACTTGTTGGAAAGCGAGTTGTTCGGCTACGTCAAGGGCGCCTTCACCGGCGCGATCAACAGCCGCAAAGGGCTGATTCAGGAAGCCGACGGCGGTACATTCTTCCTGGATGAAGTCGGCACCATGCCGCTGGCCCTGCAGACCAAGCTGCTGCGCGTCATTGAGGACCGCATGGTGCGGCGGCTGGGCGAAAACCAAACTTCCTATGTAGACATCCGCATCGTGGCGGCCACCAACCAAGACCTGCAACAGTCCGTTCGAGAAAAAACATTCCGCGAAGACTTGTTCTATCGGCTCAACGTGGTCTCCATTCACTTGCCGCCGTTGCGCGCGCGACGCGCCGACATTCCGGAACTGGCCCAGCATTTCCTGAAACGCTTTGCTGAACGCGACGGGCGCGAGGGCGTCGAATTTTCTCAGGAGGCACTCGCCTTGATGCTGAATTACGATTATCCCGGCAATGTGCGTGAGCTTGCGCATATCGTCGAACATGCGGTGACCATCTGTTCGGGGCCGCTCATTATGCCTGAAGACTTACCGCAGCGACTCAGGGAAAATAGCAAAGCAGGTCGCAACGTCGCGCCGGAAGAACGCTACAATCGCCGCCAGCAACTGGAAGAAGAAGAACGCCGGCTGATCGTCAGCGCGATCAAAGATAGTTCGTCCATTATTCAAGCGGCCGAGGCGCTTGGCATGAGCCGAGCCACACTGTGGCGCCGGATGAGAAAATACGGCTTGTCCAAGCGACTCTTTGTGGAATGAGGCCGACGGTGCCGTAGCCAGCGCAACCGCGCGCATTCAAGGAACGCCATGTCCAGAATCCTCATTACAGATGATGAAGAGCCGATTCGCCGAGTCTTGCGCATCATGTGCAAAGGTCTCGGTCATCATGTTGACGTGGCCGAAAACGGCCTGGAAGCGATGGAGCGCTTCAGGCAAGCACCGTACGATTTGCTCATAACCGACCTAAAGATGATGCCGGTATCAGGCATCGAGCTTGTGCAGTTCGTGCGCTCAGCTTATCCGCAAACGAAGATCATCATTCTGACAGCATGGTCTATCAGCGCCTCAGAATTGCAGGCCAAAAAACTTGGCATTAAACACTACTTCGCCAAGCCATTCAACCGCGAACAAGTCATCGCTGCCATTAAACAACTCTTGCCCAGCACCTGAGGACGTGGATCGTGGTTCGTGGATCGTGATTCGTGGTTCGTGATCCGTGGATCGTGGATCGTGATTCGTGATTCCTGGATCGTGGTTCGTGGTTTGTGATCCGTGGATTCACGGCTGTCCAGGCGTTGCACGTGTAGCGAGCTGCTGTGAGGCGTCGCCGACACCACTTGAGCCGTCCGCATTTGAAGACTCCACCCACACATCAACACTACACTCTCACGCGGGCTATATCGCCCTGGAATTTGCTCGCGTGAGCAACAGCAGTCTTCATGCCAAGTGTTGCACAATTGTGGAACAGGCGTCGCAGAATGAGTTGGATGTTGCAAAATGAGACATGAGAAAGCAAAGCCTCAGGTCTGATCTTTGTTAGCCAGTGTCCATCAACCTCTTGATCGTGTGGTGGTTGGAAAGCATAAAGCAAAATCCTATGGGTTGTTGTGCGCTTTGGCACAGTCTTTGCTCAACACTACGGCGTAGTTGCCCGAGTTCAAGAAATAATAAGGAGAAAGGCTCGGGAGTGAGAGAGGCTACAGAACAACGCTTGAGCTTGCACGCAAGCTGGCTCAAGCTAGACCCGACCGACGGCCGGGCCACGCTCAGCACAGGCAATAGGTATCATGCTGACGCTGCCCGGTCCGAGTCGAATGCAATCATAAGAATTCATCATTCTCTCTTCTCTCCTTCTCATACAGCCCTAACCCAGCGCGACCGGGATTCGGAAGGTCCCGGTCGCGTCGCCGTTTTGGGCCGCAACCGGCGAGGCGTTGAGCATCGCGCCGGTTGAACTCGTTTGAACTCGGTCGCCTCGCCGCGCAAAGATGCACCAAGCAGATGCTCATCGGCTCGCTCTGGACAATTGGCACGCCGTGCGAGAAAATGCCCAAGCCTATGAGCGAGTCAATCAACCTTCTTGATGTGCGTGAGTTGAAAACCTACTTTTTCACGCGCCAGGGGGTCGTCAAAGCTGTTGATGGAGTCAGCTTCACGCTGAAGCGGGGCCAAACATTAGGACTCGTAGGCGAGTCCGGTTGTGGTAAGTCTGTGACCGGTCAATCTCTGCTGCGCTTAATTTCGCCGCCCGGTCGCATCGTGGGTGGTCAAGTCCTATTCAATGGCACCGACCTGCTCAGCCTCGATCCGGAGACCATGCGCCGGCATCGTGGGCGGCACATCGCCATGATCTTCCAAGACCCGATGACGTCGCTCAATCCTGTTTACACGGTCGGCTATCAAATTGCTGAAGCCATCCTCGTGCACAACGCTATAACGAAGCGCGAGGCTTGGGAGCGAGCCGTTGCGCTGATGAAAGCAGTGGCCATTCCCGATGCTGAGCGACGCGCCAAGAGCTACCCGCATGAGCTGTCGGGCGGCATGCGCCAACGGGTCATGATTGCCATGGCAATCTCTTGTCGCCCTGACATCTTGATTGCCGACGAACCGACGACGGCGCTGGATGTCACCATTCAGGCGCAAATCCTGGAGCTGCTGATGCAGTTGCGTCGCGAGATGAACCTATCCATGCTGCTGATCACCCATGATCTGGGCGTGGTGGCCGAAACAGCCGATCACGTGGCTGTGATGTATGCCGGTCGCATTGTGGAGAGTGGAACGACACGAGACATCTTCAAGAACCCACAACATCCCTATACACGAGGATTGCTGCGATGCGCGCCAACGCTGGCGACTGCGCCGTCAGCGCAGCCACGCCGTTTAGAAACGATTGAAGGAGTTGTGCCCAGTCTGCTGAATTTGCCGCCGGGCTGCCCGTTTGCGCCGCGATGCCCGGAAGTGCAGCCCAGTTGTCGGCAGGGCGATATTCTGTTCACCACGGTCAGTCCGGGACATCAGGTTCGTTGTGTGGCGCGCGGTTCGTCCGTTCAGACACCATCACTGGAGACAGCAGCATGACGATGGCTATTCCTACCATGACGCAGATTCTGGAAGCGCGACAGTTGATCCGTCGGTATCTACCGCGCACGCCGCTGTATGAGTACCCGGCATTGTCTTCCTGGTTAGGTTGCACGGCCTACGTCAAGCACGAGAATTACCAGCCGGTCGGTGCCTTTAAGGTGCGAGGCGGCATCAATCTGATGGCGCGACTGAGCGATGAGGAACGACGTCGAGGTGTCATCACCGCTTCAACCGGCAACCACGGACAATCCATTGCTTATGCAGCGCGACTGTTTGGCGTGCGCGCTATTGTGGCCATGCCGGAGCGCGCCAATCCCGACAAGGTCGCCGCTATGCAGCACATGGGCGCTGAGGTAATCTTCCATGGCAAGGATTTTGATGAAGCCCGCGAGTACGTCGAGAAACTGGCCATCGAGCAAGGCTATCGGTATATTCACTCAGCCAATGAGCCTCACCTGATTGCCGGCGTGGGAACGATTGGGTTGGAAATTCTCGAAGACGCGCCCGACGTGGACGCGATCATCGTGCCGGTCGGCGGCGGCAGCAACGCAGCGGGCATTTCTCTTGTCGTCAAGGCATTGAATCCGCAAACGGCGGTCATCGGCGTGCAGTCAGAGGCAGCGCCGGCAGTCTACTTGTCGTGGAAGAGCGGCAGCCCGCAACGCACCGAGTTCATGAACACGTTTGCTGAAGGCTTAGCCACACGGCAAGGATTCGCATTGACGGTTGACATCCTTGTGCGCAACCTCAGCGATTTCGTGCTGGTCAGCGATGAGGAGATTCGCCAGGCCGTTGTTCAGATGCTGAGCCTGACGCACAGTCTGGCGGAACCGGCTGGCGCGGCTCCACTGGCGGCGGCGTGTCAATTGAAGTCGGCCTTGCGCGGCCGCAAGGTCGCGTTGGTGCTGAGCGGAGCCAATATCACCGTTGCTTCGTTGCGAGAGCTTTTAAGGTAACGCCTGATCCGATCATGACGCGAGCGTTTGACGCCGACCAGCTTTTATGATGAAATCAAAGCGGTGAGCGACAAAGCAGCGGCGTCAACGAAGCGGCGTCAACAAAGCGGGGACTAGCGTATGTACATCGTCATCATGGCGGGCGGTTCAGGAACGCGATTCTGGCCGGCTAGCCGTGAATCTCAGCCGAAACAATTTCTCAATATCATCGGCTCGGCCACGTTGATCGAGCAGACGTTTGCGCGCGTTGCAGCGTTGGGCGATGAAGCAAAAACCTATTTGGTCATTAACGAGCGCCATCGCGCGTTGACCGAACGCTTGTTTGCCGGTCGCCGTCTTCACATATTGACTGAACCGGTTGGACGAAACACGGCGCCGTGCATCGGCTTGGCGGCGCTGCATGTTCAACAACAGGCCGGCGATGAACCGATGGTCGTTTTACCGGCCGATCATTTCATTGCCGATGAATCGGCGTTTCGCGCAACGCTACTGACCGCTGTCCACCTGGCGCAATCGGGCGCTATTGTGACCATTGGCATCACGCCAACGCGCCCGGAGACCGGCTATGGTTATATCCTGATGGGCGCGCCGCATGAGTCGTTCTCGTCGCATCCCGTGTATCGCGTTGAACGGTTCGTTGAAAAACCAGACCCGGCGACGGCTCTTGAGTACCTGCGCAGTGGACGGTATCTCTGGAACAGTGGGATATTCGTTTTCACGGCCAATACGATTTTGCAAGAGATGCAGCAACACTTGCCGGTCATTGAAGCGGGGCTGCGGCGGTTACGGCCGCACCTGGGCCAGCCAAGTTATCCGGCTGCGCTGGCTGAGGTCTACGCGGGCTGGCCGAGCATCTCGATTGATTACGGCATCATGGAGCACACCACGCGGCCAGTTTACGTTGTGCCGGGCACGTTTGGTTGGAGCGATGTCGGCAGTTGGGAAGCGCTCTATGAGCTGCGTCGGGATGAACACGACACGGCAGCCAATCTCAATGACGCAGCAGCCTTGCTGGTGGATGCGCGCGGCAGTTTTGTCTATTCACGAACCGGACGCGTCATTGCCTTGCTCGGCGTCAATGACGTGCTCGTCGTGGATACGCCTGACGCCGTCCTGGTTGCTGACTTGAAACGGTCACAGGAGGTACGCCGTATTACCGAGGCGCTGAATGAGCAAAATAATAAGAGGGAGAGGGATTCGTCATGCAGGTAAATTCCCACGTGTTTCGTGAATATGATATTCGAGGTCTAGTCGAGCGGGATTTGACCGATGAGTTTGTGTACAATCTGGGGCGAGCCTGCGGCACGCACTATCGGCGCCATGGCGTTGGCCGTGTCGCGCTGGCCCGCGATGGGCGGGAGAGTTCGCCCCACTTGCGCGACGTACTGGCGCAAGGATTGATGCAAACCGGCTGCGATGTTGTGGACATCGGCATGGTGCCGACGCCGCTGCTGTATTTCAGCTTGTTCATGATTGACGTCGGCGGTGGCATCATGATTACGGGCAGTCATAATCCGCCGGAGTATAACGGTTTCAAAGTCGCCTTGGGGCGGACGACGATTTACGGCGATGAGATTCAGCAGCTTCGTCGCCTGATGGAAACGGAAGATTTCGTCGCGGCTGCCCCCGGCACCTCTGAGCAACGAGAGATCGTCAACCTCTATCAGCAACACGTCATCGGTCGTTTGCGGCTTGGTTCGCGGCGCGTCAAGGTTGTCGTGGACGCGGGCAATGGAATGGGCGGTTTTGTCGGAGCGCCGTTGTATCGCCAACTGGGCTTCGATGTGGTGGAACTATATTGCGAGCCGGATAGCCGCTTTCCCCATCATCATCCCGACCCGACGGTGGTGGAAAACATGCAAGACCTGATTGCAACGGTGTTGCGAGAAAAGGCCGACGTGGGCATCGCCTATGACGGCGACGCCGACCGTATCGGCGTGGTGGATGAGCAAGGCCGCATCATCTGGGGCGATCAACTGATGATCATTTTTGCCCGCGAAATTCTCAAAGAGCAACCGGGGGCCACGTTCATCAGCGAGGTCAAATGCTCACAGACGCTATTTGACGACATCGCTCAGCATGGCGGTCGTCCGATCATGTGGAAAGTTGGCCACTCGCCGATCAAAGCCAAGATGAAAGAAGAGCGGGCTGCTTTGGCCGGTGAAATGAGCGGCCACATTTTCTTTGCCGACCGCTATTTTGGCTACGACGATGCCATTTACGCGGGCGCGCGTTTGCTGGAGATTTTGTCTAACACCGAGACACCGTTGTCGGGGCTGCTGGCCGGCGTGCCCCCGATGGTGGCCACGCCGGAAATTCGCGTTGAGTGTCCTGATGAGAAAAAATTCTCCGTCGTTGAACAACTGGTGGCAGTGTTCAAACAAGAGTATTCGGTGATTGATATTGATGGCGCGCGGATTCTGTTCGACGGCGGCTGGGGCCTGGTTCGCGCTTCCAACACGCAGCCGGCGCTTGTCTTGCGGTTTGAAGCCACAGACCATGAACGACTGCAACAGATTCGCCAGACTGTTGAAGCGAAACTCAACCAACTGATGTGTGCATAAAGGTGCGCATAAATGAGCGTGCTGATGCTCAAAATCAGTGGACAGTGGCAGTGGTCAGTGGACGGTGGAGGGTGGTCAGTGGTCGGTGGAGGGTGGTCAGTGGACGGTGGACGGTGGTTGGTGAGCAGT
This sequence comes from Blastocatellia bacterium, assembly GCA_025054955.1. Lineage (NCBI taxonomy): Bacteria > Pseudomonadati > Acidobacteriota > Blastocatellia > Blastocatellia bacterium. The sequence continues at coordinate 11,102 of JANWZE010000132.1, forward strand.
GGTTAGTGCTCGTTGTTGTTGGTCAATGGTCGGTGCGTGTAACTTTCGCGCCGCAACCTAATCAGCTTGAGTGGTTAGTGGTCAGTGGTTGGTGCTCAGTGGGCGGTGGGCAATGGTTAGTGGGTGGTGGGCGGTGAGCAGTGGCAAGTGGTCAGTATGGACGAGCGTTCAATCTCATGCAACTCTCCACTGTCCACTGTTCCATGAGCAATCTGTGGCTATTTTTGGAGGAGTGCTATGAAGCGAATCAGTGAAATTATCACCGTCAGAACCGAAGTCTATTGTGTTCACCCGGATGATACCGTGCATGAAGCGGCGCGGCGTATGGCTGAGTGGAACGTCCGCGCCGTGACGGTGTGTAAGGACAACCGTGTGGTTGGTATCGTCTCCAACTGGGACTTCCTCACCAAAGTACTGGCTCAGGGGCAGGACCCCAAAACGACTCGCATCAGTGAAGTGATGACGTCCGATCCGATGACGGTCACGCCCGATGCCAGTTATGCTGAGTGTTTGGTGACCATGTTGGAAAACGACTTTCAGCATCTGGTGGTGGTCTCTGAGCGCGGCGAGCCGCTCGGCACAGTGGCCATCGGTGATCTGCTCAAGATTGACAAAGCCGAACGCGACGAAATGCTCCGCTTCTATCACAACATGTTCATGGCGTAATCGTGCAAGCGCCGCTCCTAGAGCCTGACTGAGTAGGCCAGCGACACGCGCGCCACGATGGCTGACCAAGCGCGCGCCACGATGGCTCACCAACTGAATGACAAGCGATCAACGGGTGTGTTATAGTAGGCGTGGATATTCTGATGATGAGGCGCAGAAGTATGAGACAACGAACGGCGGTGCTGACGCTCGTATTGATCAGCGTCGTTGTGGGTGTTGGCAATATCTTGGTGAACCGGGCATCGGCTCAGCAACCGACCACACCGGCGCGGATTGAGCGGGACTTCCAAGAGGCTTACAAGCTGGCGAAAAATTACTACGCCGGCGAGGTGGATACAACGCGACTGACAGAGTCGGCGATTCAAGGCATGCTTCTGGCGCTCGATCCCCATTCGAGCTACCTCGATGCCAAGGAATTTGCTGAGATGCGACGCGAGCAGGAGAGCCGTTTTTACGGCATCGGCGTCAATATCAATCGTCGCAACGGTCGCGTGCATATTTTATCGGTTTTGCCCAATACGCCGGCGGAAGAAGCGGGATTGCGGTACGGGGACGCCATCCTCGCGGTTGATGACATCCCGGTGGTTGACTGGGGAACTTCGCAAGTGGCCCGAAAGGTTCGTGGCGAGCGTCACACGATGGTCAAGCTGACAATTGAGCGGGTTGGCGAACCCGCCCCGCTGACGTTTCACATTCGGCGTCAACCGGTGCCGTTACCGAGCGTGCAGAATGCGTTCATGATTCGTCCTGGCGTCGGCTATATTGGACTAACACGCGGTTTCCAGGCGACCACGATTGACGAGTTGAATGAGGCCATTAGCAAGCTCAAAGCAGATGGCATGGAATCGCTGATTCTGGATTTGCGGGGCAATCCCGGGGGGTTGCTCAATCAGGCGGTGCAGGTGGCCAGCCGATTTCTTCAGCCGGGCGAAGTGATTGTAGAAGTCAAAGGGCGTCGCAGCTCGCGCCCGCCGTATCGCGCGCTTTCGTCAAATCCTGATGATTTCCCGTTGGTGGTCCTGATCAATCAAGCTTCTGCGTCGGCTTCGGAGATTGTCGCCGGCGCTTTGCAGGATCATGACCGCGCGCTGATTGTCGGAGAACCGAGCTTCGGCAAGGGGCTTGTTCAGACGGTTTATCCCATCATGCGGGGTGAAGGCGGCGCGGTCACGCTCTCGACGGCGCGCTATTACACGCCGGCAGGGCGGTTAATTCAGCGCGATTACAGCAAGCTGTCGGTCTACGATTACTATGTCTCGCGCGGCCCAAACCAGACCCAGAAGAAAACCGGTCCTGCCTCCACCACCGATGGTGGGCGTCCCGTCTATAGCGGCGGCGGCATTGATCCCGACGTGCTTGTGCCGACACCCAATGATCCCGTCCGCGCCAAGGTGTTTGCCGCGACCTTTGAATTTGTGCGCCATCTGGTGGCCGGACAGATTCAAGGATATGCCTCATGGCGCGTCACACGAGCGCAGACGCCGCGTCCTGACACCATTCCAGAGGTGGAGATCAACGACGGCGTGTGGCACGCGTTCCGTCAGTTTGTTGACAAGCGACGCGAATTCCAATTGAGCGCCGCTGAGCTGGAGACGCATAAGCAGTATGCCCTACAACGCATCCGCGAGGAAGTCGTCACCGCGCGCTTCGGCGCAGAAGCCGGCAATCGTGTGGCTCTCACTCATGACGAACAACTTGAGCATGCCGTCCGCTCGGTGCCGCAGGCCAAAGAATTAGTCAAGAACCTGCGCCAGGCTAAGAGCAAATCCTAATGGCGAACCACCGGTCACTCCGTCAACCCGCGCCGCGCCGACCGCACAATCCATGCTACCTGCTTCGTGCTTGCTCGTGCGCGGTATTGTTCCTGTTGATGATGGCGTTGGCGCCGCCGGTCTCTGCTCAACAAACTCCTTCAGCGATCCTGGAATTGGTGCAGAAGAAATATGCGCGCCTCAATACACTCGCTGCCGAGTTCACGCACATTTATCGAGCGCCCGGTTCCCGCACCTATCGTGAGTCAGGCTATGTCTGGTTGCAACGCCCGCGCTTGATGCGCTGGGAGTACACCAGCCCAGAGGAAAAATTGTTTATCTGCGACGGCAAGACGGTTTATCTGTACGTCCCGGCCGAGCGACAAGTGGCGCGTCAAAGGATCAAAGAGGCTGACGACGTTCGCATCTCGTTCATCTTTCTGCTGGGGCGCTCAGACCTGCGCCAATACTTTTCTCGCTTTGAACTGAGCCAGAGCGAAACGCCGGTCCAAGCCGGCAATTTGATCATCCGACTCACGCCACAAAAGCGATACGCCGTGTTTGCTGAGTTGCTGCTTGAAATTGTGCCGACCACGTATGAGCTGCGTCGCATCTCAGTGATGGAAGTTGGCGGCGCGCGCTCCGACTTTCTGCTGTCCAACGTCAAGGAGAATGTGGCTGTCTCGCCGGCTCAGTTTAGTTTTACCATCCCACCCAATGTGCAAGTCGTGGAGGCTGACAAACAATAATCTGCCGTCCGTGATGCGCCGCCAGCTTGACGCCTGCTGATTGCGTCTTGCATGCTGACACCTGACAGTCGTTATGTATATTGACGTGGCGCTCCCACTCGGGGTCAACCAAACGTTCACCTACCGACTGCCTCCGCCGTGGCAGAGCAGCGCCTGTGTGGGCGCGCGCGTCGTGGTCCCGTTTGGCAACAAACCGCTGACAGGCTACATTGTCGGCGTCAACACGTCGCTTGATCCATCGCTGGCCGATGCCCGCGTCAAGGGCGTGCTCCACCTGATTGATCAGGAGCCGATTGTCGGGCAGAACATTTTGGAACTGACGCGCTGGTTGGCAGAGTTTTATGGCTCATCATGGGGAGAAGCCATTCGCGCGGCGTTGCCGGCAGGCTTGGGGGTGGCCTCGGAAATTCTCTTCTCGCTGACGCCGGAAGGAGAGGCTGCCCTGAGTAAAATGAGCTCGGCTCGGCTTCGCACTTCCACACGAGCGCAAGCATTGCAGATGGTCGCCGAGCATGGTTCTGTGGCATTGAGCCAGTGGCAAAAGAAATTTGGTAAGACGCGCGCCCGCGCCATTGCCCGTGCGTTGGAGTTGGCCGGTTACGTTCAGCGACACTTCGGCGTTGGCCAGCCTCACGTCAAACCGAAATTGCAAAATATGGCGCAGCTTCGGCTCGACGCCGCGCTGGAGCCGACGCTGACGGAGAAACAGCAGCGCGTGATCCAGGTATTGCGCGCGGCCAGCGGTCCGCTTCCGCTGGGCGAGCTTGCCGACCGCGCTGAGGTCGGCCCGTCGGTCATTCGCACGTTGGAAAAACGCGGCGTTCTTCAAATCGTCGCGCAGCCAGTGCGCCGCGACCCGCTTAAACACATCGAGGTCGGCCCGCCACAATGGTTCGAGCTGACCGAACGACAGCAGGCCGCGTTGCAACCGATTGAGGCGGCGTTGCAGGCTGGACGCTATGCAGCCTTTCTGTTGCATGGTGTGACGGGCAGCGGCAAAACCGAAGTCTACATTCGCGCTATGCATGCCGCTTTACGGCTGGGCAAGACGGCGTTAATGCTGGTGCCGGAGATTTCGCTCACGCCGGTCTTCAGTCGGCGACTGCGCTCACACTTTGGCGAGCGTGTGGCCATCCTGCACTCATCGTTGTCAGAGGGCGAGCGATTTGACGAATGGAATCGCATTCGCCAGGGCTTGGCCCCTGTTGTCATTGGCACGCGCTCGGCTGTCTTTGCCCCGCTCCAGCGGTTGGGGCTTGTGGTTGTGGATGAAGAACATGACACTTCGTACAAGCAGGAAGACGTGCCTCGCTATAACGGTCGCGATACAGCCATCATGCGTGCGCACAAGGAAAATGCCGTGGCTGTGCTGGGCAGCGCGACGCCTTCGCTGGAGACCTATCACAACGCGCATATCGGCAAATACACCTATGTGCCGATGGGTGAGCGCATCGGCGGACGGCAACTGGCCGGCGTTCAGGTGATTGATATGCGGCAGGTCTTTACCCGACAAGGGAAACAACAGATTTTCTCTGATGAGCTGATTGAAGCGCTCAGGCAAACGCACGCGCGCGGTGAGCAGTCCATCATCCTGCTGAATCGCCGTGGATTTGCCCCATTGGTGTTGTGTCGCCGCTGCGGCCTGACGCGCCGTTGTGTCAACTGCGATGTCTCGCTCACGTATCACAAACAACTGAACACGTTGATCTGCCACTATTGTAACTATCAGACCGCGCCTCCCACTGTGTGCGAAGTGTGCGGTGGCCAATTCATTTTTTATGCTGGCGTCGGGACCGAGCAAATTCAGGCGCGATTGGAAAAGATGTTTCCCAAGATGAAGGTGGCGCGCATGGACCGAGATACCATGCGTCGGCGGGGCAGCTACGAGCGGATCATCACCGAGTTCGCTGCCGGCTCGATTGACACGCTTGTGGGAACACAGATGATTGCCAAAGGGCATGACTTTCCTCATGTGACGTTGGTGGGGGTCGTGTCGGTTGATGCTGGCTTGGCGCTGCCCGATTTTCGCGCCGCTGAGCGCACTTTCCAACTGCTCACGCAGGTGGCCGGTCGCGCCGGTCGTGGGGATGCGCCCGGCCGAGTCATCATTCAAACCTACTATCCTGAGCACTACGCGCTGCGCTTCGCGCAGGCGCAAGATTACGAAGGCTTCTATCAACAGGAGATTCGCTTCCGTCAGATGTACCAATATCCGCCGTTCACTACGCTCATCTTGGCGTTGATTCGTCATCGTCACGCGGAGAAGGCCAGCGCCATTGCTGATGAATTTGCCAGGCATCTGCGCGCGGCTGCGTCCTCGGCTTCGGCAGTGCGCATTCTCGGTCCCGCCCCAGCGCCGCTGACTCGGTTGCGCGGCGAGTTCCGCCGTCACGTCATCATCAAGAGCATTCAGCGAGCGGCCGCCCGTCAGGCAATCGAATGGGCGTTCAAGCAGACGCGCCGGGCCGGCTTTGATACGCATTGCATCAGCATTGACGTGGACCCCGTTGATTTGATGTAGGCGCGGACGCATGGAGTCAGAATGTGCTACCAAGGATCACAAAAAACGCTGGATTGGCTGGAGACAATAGCCAACAGCGTTGCCACAAAGCGCCGACCTGAACCAGCACCCAGGCCGGCGCTCGTCGGTTGTTGTCTCTTCGCAGGCCGTGCTAACATTAGCCGGAAAGGAGAAAAGGGTTATGTTTGAATCGCCGCTGGAGTCGGAAGCAAAGTTGTCGCGTGGCCGCTCCATCAAAATTGTCGCCATCACGGCAGCCGTGTTCGCCGTCTTGCTGGCTGTCTTTCTCTACCTGAACCACCGCTACGAATCCAAGGCGACGATCGAATCGGAGCCATACCGCGCTGGCTCGCCTGAGTTCGATTCGTATTTGAAATTCGTCGAGCTGGAACAACAAGACCCACAAGGTTCGGAGAACTTGTTGGGACAGATCATCGTGGTCGCCAACGCGATTTTACACAATCGCGGTGATAAGACGTTGAATCATGTCGAAGTGCGCGCGGTCGTTTACGATGCAGCCGGTAATGAAATCGCCGAGCGCACAGCGCGGCCTGTCCCGCGCGTGCGTCGGCAACTGGCGCCGGGCGAATCCATGCTGGTGCGGGTGAACGTGGATAGCATCCCGGCAGGCTCGGTCCCGGCAGCCGCGCAAGTCGTGTTGACCGGCTTGCGATTCAAGCCGTGAATC
>JANWZE010000133.1 GCA_025054955.1 Blastocatellia bacterium
AGGCGCCATTTCCTTTTTACACGCAGGTACGATTAGTTCCGCGACGGATTCACGTGTCGCTGTTAAATCTCTGGAAATTGCTCGGCATTCAGTTTCTCATCAATCTTGATCAACGGTTTCCCTCGATGCGCTTCCTGCGGCGGTTTTGGGAGCATTATTTGAGCTTCATCATACGTGGCAAAGAAATCTACTACGAGTTTGAGGTCGTCAAGGACGCTTCTGACCGGTTGAGGTAGTCGCATTTTACGTGTTGGGAAATTTAATGCCGAATCTGCATAAGAAATCGGAAACCGCTGCTTGGGAAGGCCTGGTTTTCTCTTCATGTCACTTCATCAAACATGGCGTTTCTTCGGACTATTGGTATTGTCTGACCAGGAGTTGCCGATACGTGGAGCCCCACTGGCATGTTGCTTGACTTCGCTAGGGGCGATTGATAGACTCCGGCTGGGTTATTAGCCAAGGAGCGCCGACCGTATGCCGAAAGCACTGACGCAGGCAACGCTCGAGTATGGTGAGCCGCTGACCCCTGAGGAGCTCTTGCAAATTCCTATCTTCCAGGAAGTCGCTCGCACGTTCCTCGAGAAGAATCAAGGGTCAGTCGTGCGACGGCGGTTCAAGAAGGGCGAGATCATCTGCCGGGAAGGGGAATATGGCTCAACCGCCTTCTACCTGCTGAAAGGCCGTTGCGAAGTGTTTATTTCGTCACCGATCGCTCACGTCAAGAGCCGGAAAGAGGAAGGACGCGGCACGGGCTTCCTGGGGCTTGTTCGCAAGTTCACCAGCGCGTTGGTTGGCCGTCAAGAGCGTCCCCGTGAGGACGGCGTGAGGCAGCAATACATTCCCCTTGATGCTCCATTCGATGTGACGCTGGCTAATCCCGTCGGCATGTTTGGTCCCGGCGATCTATTCGGCGAAATGACTTGCTTGAGCTTTTACCCACGTTCGGCGACCGTGCGCGCCGCTGAGGATTGTGAGCTGCTGGAGATGTTGCGCAACGTGCTGGATTATCTTTACAAGCGCACCAAGACGCTCAAGCAACAACTGGATGATGCCTACCGCTTGCGGGCTATGGATAATCATCTGCGCAGCGTGCCGATCTTCGCGCAGTTGAGCGATGAGTTCATGGATCATTTGCGCCGGCGCGTTGAATTGCTGCGTTTGGAGCCAGGGGAAGTCATCTGTCGAGAAGGCGAGGTGGCCGATAGCTTCTATTTGGTTCGGCTGGGCTTTATCAAAGTGTCGCAACAGCGCCCTGGCGGCGAATTGGTATTGGCCTATCTAGGACGCGGGCAATTTTTCGGCGAAATGGGCTTGCTCACCGGCGAAGCGCGAACGGCCACGTGTCAGGCGCTGGATCACGCTGAAGTTGTCAAAATCAGCAAACAGGACTTCGGCCTGATGCTGCAACGATTCCCTGATGTTCGCGCCCAACTGGAAGCCGAAGCCGCTCGCCGCAAGCAGGCGACACAACTGATTGCGCAATCAGCGCCGGGCGTGCCGCTGGACGAATTTTTAGAGCAAGGATTGATGGAGGCGCAAAACGTGTTGCTCATTGATCTGGAGCGGTGCACACGTTGCGATGATTGTGTGCGCGCCTGCGCCGCTGCGCACGATGGCATCACACGGCTTGTTCGGGATGGGCTGCGCTATGACAAATATCTGGTGGCGACCTCCTGTCGCTCATGCCTCGATCCTGTCTGCATGATCGGCTGCCCGGTCGGTTCGATCCGTCGTCGTGAGACATTGGAAATCGTCATCGAAGATTGGTGTATCGGCTGTGCATTGTGCGCCAAGCAATGTCCCTACGGTAATATCAACATGCACGAATTTGAGCAGTTGGCGCCGGACCCAGAGCACCCCGGTCGCCAGAAAGCGGTTGTGGAAAAGAAAGCCACGACTTGCGATTTGTGTTTGGGATTAGCCGAACCCAGTTGTGTCTATGCCTGTCCGCATCAAGCGGCGTTGCGCGTCAACCCGCGTGAATTTTTCTCTCAACAACTGATCTCGCTTCGCCGCTCACCATAGGTCATCGGATGCTGATTGATCAGACTCACAAGGTGTGGATTCGCTGGACGGTGCTGCTGGCCGTCATCGCCACAGCCGCCTACATTCCGTATCATCTACTGTCGCTCAATGGGCCGTCTGGCGGCAGTTGGCCAGGCTTGATCTATGGCATCGCGGGATCGGCATTGATGCTCTATGCGGGGTTGCTCAGTCTCCGTAAGAAAATTCCTACGTGGCGCATCGGGCGAGCCGAAACGTGGATGCGCGGCCACCTGTGGCTGGGTTTGTTGAGTCTGCTGTTGATCTGCTTTCATGCCGGATTTCGTTTTGGCGGACCATTGACAACGGTGTTAATGTGGTTGCTGATAGGAATCATCCTCAGCGGCGTCTGGGGGCTGGCGCTGCAACAATTCTTGCCACGCCTGATGATGACTCAGGTTCCGGCGGAAACGATATATGAACAGATTGATCACGTCGTTGAGCAGTTAATTCAGGCGACCGATAGTTTGATTGAAGAAGTTTGCGGGCCGCTTGGCCTGCCGACGGAGGAGGCGGCGACCACGACGGTGGCTGCCGCCGTCGTTAAATCGGAAGGAGTGGTTAAGGGCAGGGTCGTTAAGAGTAAAACGAAACGAGCGAGCGGTGAACCCGTTGCCGGCAGTGAGCCATTGAAAGAATTTTACCTGACCGAGGCGCGACCCTTCCTTCAACATGGATCGGCTCGTCTGAGTCGGCTCGGTCAGGCCAAGCCGGCTGCTACATTGTTTGATCATCTGCGGACGTTGCTGCCGACGTCACTGCATCAGACTGTTGATGAATTGGCCGCCGCGTGCGATGAGCGGCGGCAACTGAGCTTGCAGGTCCGCTTGCACCATTGGTTGCATGGGTGGCTGTTTGTGCATGTGCCGCTCTCCATGGCCGTGTTGGTGCTCACCATCTGGCACATTGTCATGGCGCTGCGGTATTGATCCGATAATGGAGACACGTGCTGAGCGAGTCGGTCAGGTTTCATTATGGCGCGCGAACGAACGACGAAAGAGTTAGCCGAACGCATTGACTTGAACTATTTCAAGCGACCTCATCCGCTGCGTGTTCGGCTGCGGCAGACGATCATCGCGTCGGCGCTGCTGGCGGCCCTGTGGTTGATGGTGGAAACAACGCGAGGCCGTCAGCAAGCCTACTTACCTGGCCCGGTTTCTCTGAGCCACAAGATGTTTGAAGGTGATTGTCAGCAGTGTCATGCGCCAAACCAGCAAGGTATCTATTGGCGGCGCGTGTCTGACCAAGCGTGCTTGCGGTGTCATGATGCGCCGGCTCATCACGCGACGCAGACCTTCACGCCCGGCTGCGCCAGTTGCCACGTTGAACATCAAGGCGACGTCGTCCTAACCCGCATGAGCGACCGCCATTGCACGCAATGTCACGCCAGCTTGAAGACGACCGGGGCGTCGTCTCATGCAACTGCCTGTTTAGCTGTTGGGCATACGATTGAGCCAGCGGTTAGTGACTTCAGCCGTCGTCACCCTGAATTTGCCGTGTTGCGGGCGCGTGTGCCAGACCCGGCCAGGATCAAGCTCAATCATCAGGTTCATTTGAAACCGGACTTGAAGCATCTGGACAAACTCAAAGATCGCTCTCATGTAATTATTCGCGATGGCCGTGCGACGTTGGCCTGTAGTTACTGCCATCAACCTGATAGCCAGCGAGCTTACATGCAGCCGATCAATTACGAAAAGCATTGTATGGAGTGTCATCGGCTGGAGTTCAGCGCTCGCTTGCCGGGCGTGGTTGTGCCGCATGAGAAAGTCGAGGTGGTGATCGAGCACGCGCAGGATCGGTTGAGCCAATATGTAATCGAGCACCCCGAAGTGATCAATCAACGCCAGATCGAGTTGATTCGTCGGCTGCCGGGCCAGTCCCGATACGAGCAACTGCCGACGACGCCGCGCGCGTGGGTTGACCGGGAGATGGAAGATGTCAAGAAGTTGTTGTTTCGCAAGACCTGCGTTGAGTGTCACGAGCTGGAGATGAAAGAGCAGGCGTTACCGGCAGTCAGACCGCCCAATATTCCGGTTCGGTGGATGGTGCATAGCGCCTTTAGTCATCAGGCGCATCGCGCGCTGAGCTGCGTTGCCTGTCATACACAAACGCCGTCGAGCCAAAAGACGAGCGATGTGCTGATGCCCGGTATCGAGTCGTGCCGACAATGCCATAGTCCCGCTGGCGGCGCCGATTTTCGCTGCGCTCAATGCCATACGTATCATGACAAAAGCAAGGAACGCTCGCTGGAAGGCGCCGCCACGATTGAACAATTGCGACGCTGAGCGATGTTGGCCGAACCCCGATTTCATCGCCATCACAGCGCAACGAGCAAGGAAAAGATCGAGTGTAATACCATTAGTCCGGAGAAAAGCCATTCTTGAGCCAGAAGCCAGGGGCAAGGAGCCAGGGGCATAATACCAATAGTCTAGAGAAAGGCCGTGTTTGAGTCACTTTATCGCGTGTCGAGAGCTTTCACAAACTTTCGATAAACGCGCGGATTTGCTCAACGCCGCGTTCCAACGCCTCCATCGAGTTGGCGTAGGAAATGCGCAAGTAGCCTTCGACGCCGAATGCGGAACCCGCGGTCAAGGCGACGTGGAAGTCTTCGAGTAATCTGAGTTGAACTTCATCCGATGTCTGCAGTGGCCCGTTGGCCAGCAAGTGTTTGATATTGACAAAGGCATAGAACGCGCCGTCCGGCATGTCGCAGTGAATGCCCGGCAGTTGATTCAGCGCCGGTATGAGGTAATCACGCCGGCGGCGGTATTCGTTCAGCATTGCTTCAACTGGTTCACGCGGGCCACGCAAGGCAGCCAGGGCGGCCTTTTGTGAGATAGACGTGGGATTGGATGTAGAGTGACTGGCCACCTTGACCATCTCGTCAATCCACGCTTGTGGACCGAGCGCGTAGCCGAGTCGCCAGCCGGTCATGGCATAGGTTTTTGATAACGAGCCGCAGATCATGAGATGGGATCGTAGCTCGTTGGGCAACTGACCGGCGCAGAACCGAACAGCGGGTGGATAGACGAACTCACGGTAGCATTCATCAGCGATGATATAGAGGCCGTGCGCCACAGCCGTTTCTACGATCTGCCGATAGGTTTCTGGAGGGATCACCCGTCCGGTCGGATTGCACGGGGAATTGAGGATCAGCAGGCGTGATCGGGGCGTGATGTGAGCCTGCACCAGGTCAGCGGTCAGATGAAAGCCCGTTGGTTCCGTATCAATGTAGACGCTGCGGCCTTGGGCAAACGCAACGATTTCAGGAAATGTGACCCAATAGGGCGAGGGAATGAGCACCTCATCGCCAGGGTTGATCAGCGAAACGATCGCGTTGAAGATGGCCTGCTTGGCTCCGGCTGTGGCAATGACCTGAGCTGGCGTATACTCGACCTGATATTCTGCATAAAGAGATTCGACAATCGCTTGTTTCAGCTCCGGAATGCCGGCAGCCGGCGTGTATTTTGTGAAGTTGTCGGCAATCGCTTGTTGAGCGGCCTGCTTGATATGGTGAGGCGTCGGGAAGTCTGGCTCGCCGGCGCCCAGGTCAATGACTTGAATGCCTTGAGCGCGCAGACGGGCCGCCGCTTGAACGACCAACAGCGTTGAGGAGGGTTGCATGTGACTGACACGCTGCGAACGGGGGAAAGGGGTTGACTGACTCATCATTGGTGATCCTTATTGGTTCTTGCTTGATTACAGGCGACATCGGCGTGGGAAAAGGTTGACTGACTCATCCTCGGTGATCCTTATTGACTCGGTTTGAGCAGATTCAATGACTGATATTTCTCGCGCATGCGTTGCTGAACAACGTCGGGAACTAGCCCGTCCACCGAGCCGCCCAATAAGAAGACCTCTTTGACCAACTGCGAACTCAGATACGAGTATTGTTCAGCCGTGAACAGGAAGATGGTCTCGGTATTCGGATTCAAGCGCCGATTCATCAGCGCCATTTGCATCTCGTATTCATAATCGGAGATGGCACGGATGCCGCGAATAATCGCAGTGGCTTGCTTCAACCGAGCGTATTCAACCAACAAGCCCTCGAACGAATCAATCGTCACGGCTGGCCAGCGATTCACCTGTTGGAGCATGGCGATCCGTTCCTCAACCGTAAAGAGTGGGGCTTTGGTCGAATTTCTCAAAATAGCGATGATCACCTCGTCAAATAGCTTGACGGCTCGATCAATCACGTCCAGATGCCCGTTGGTGACAGGATCAAATGATCCAGGATAAATGGCACGTCGTTTCATGGTCTGACCTCTCAGGCCAACCGGTGGGGCTTCTTGTGAAGCCTCATGCCGGCGGTGGCGGCTTGATCCTCACGCGAAATCCCCGATTGGCGGTCCCAAGTGTGAATGGCTGTATTGCATGAGGCAGCATTTTAAGATACTCTATTGGCACACAGCAAATTTTTTGAGGACAGACGAGCCATGATAGATGAGATACGAGCAACATACGAACCGCTGAAGCTCAAGTTTGATGAGCTGCGGAGGTTTCTTTGACGTTGAGTCCAAGCGGGAGCAGTTGCATCGGCTGGAGCAAATCATTGCCCAACCCGATTTCTGGAACGATCAAGCGCGCGCGCGCCGCCTGCTGACCGAGCGGAGCCGGCTGCAGGCGGATATTGAGCAGGTGGAGCGGTTCGAACGGATGCTCGGTGACATTGACGTGCTGTTTGAATTAGCTGGCGAGGATGAAACGCTGCTGAATGAATTGCGTCAGACAGTAGCTCAGTTGCAGCGCGAGTTGGCCGACGCGGAGGTTCGCTCCATCTTGTCCGGCGAGATGGATCGTAGCAACGCCATCGTCACGATCAAGCCCGGCGCCGGCGGCACTGATGCTCAGGATTGGGCTGAGATGCTGTTGCGGATGTATCTGCGCTGGGCCGAAAAAGCCGGCTACAAAACAGAATTGCTGGACCAACAGCCAGGTCAAGAAGCCGGGATCAAATCAGCAACGTTTCGCGTCGAAGGCGATTACGCCTACGGGTATTTGAAGGCCGAAGCCGGCGTCCACCGGCTGGTGCGCTTGTCACCGTTCAACATCGCGCAAAGCCGCGAGACGAGTTTTGCCTCAGTGTTTGTCACACCGGAGATTGCCGATGATGTGCAAATTGACATCAACGAAGCCGACCTCAAGATAGACACATTCCGTTCCTCCGGCGCCGGCGGCCAGCATGTCAATAAGACGGAATCGGCCGTTCGCATCACGCACTTGCCGACAGGCATCGTTGTCTCCTGTCAGAATCAGCGTTCGCAGCATCAGAACCGCGAGGTGGCAATGCGGGTATTGCGCTCGCGGCTGTATGAGCTGGAGATGGAAAAACGCGCTGCTGAAAAAGAGAAGCTGGAATCCACCAAACGGGAGATCAGCTTCGGTTCGCAGATTCGCAGCTACGTGTTGCATCCTTACAAGCTCGTCAAAGACGTGCGAACCAAGTACGAAACGAGCGACGTGGATGCTGTGCTCGATGGTGAGCTGGATGGTTTCATTCGCGAGTACCTGCTTTCACAGCGCAACGGCGCTTCTGTTGTGACCGAACAGGTCTGGTCAACGCAATCGAAGTAACATGGCAAGATCGGCTGTTAAACTGTCGCCTAGCCAACCCACGCCACCCTCTGCGACCAGCCATCGGCGTGCTGATGAGCTGGTCGGAATTGGGCTGCTGGTGATGTCGTTGGCCTTGTTGTTGAGCTTGATCAGCTTCAACCCGCAGGATGCCGCCTGGAACGTGGCTGCGCCAGCGCATCAAACAAGCAATTGGATTGGCAAAGCTGGCGCCTACGTGGCTGATGTGGTTCTTCAAACGTGTGGTTTGACCGCCTACCTGTTGCCATTGTTTTTCCTCTATCTGGGCTGGCTCAAGTTGCGTAGCCGCGATGTCCGGGCTGTGATGACCCGTTCGCTTGGGTGGATGGCTTGCTGTCTGTCGTTGGCTGCCTTGCTGGCATTGTTCTTCCCCAGCACGTTTGTATTTGAGAATATTCGGGTCGGTGGACTGCTCGGATTGCTCGTCGCCACGGGACTGGCCTCGTACTTAAACACGGTTGGCGCCGCGTTGGTTTTGGTGACGGCGCTCCTGCTAATGCTGATTGTCACTGCCAATATCTCGTTTGTCGAACAAGTAGACCGGTTGCTGCCGCGCCTGTCTCAGCTTGTGAGACGGTGGAAGCTGCCGACGCTCTCACCGTCTACCTGGCAGACTCTCACTGAGCAGGTTGAGCATGAGCTGTTGCTTGATGAATCACTTGATTCGGCTGTGAGTCCGCCACGAGTCAGAACTGAGCAATCACCATCAGAGCGAACAAAGCCCGCACAAGCAGCCTCGCCGCCCATCGTGCCATCAGGGGCAGCCAAAGCGTCAACCCCGCAGACCAAGTCTGCAACGCCGTCGCCGGCCGCTGATGTACCTGTTGCGGGTGACGTGGCCAGCAGCGCCCAGGCCGTGCCGTCACCTGTTGAAACGCCGTTGAAGACGGAAGTAGCCCAGATGTTGTCAACGGCAACCATACAGTCCAGGCCCGAAGAGAAGCCCTCGGAGGCTGCTCACAAAGCAGAAAGGCTGACCAAATCGGCGAAATCGGCGTTCATACTGCCATCGGTCAATCTGCTCAAAGAGCCAGTTCATACTCCTGAGTCAACCGAGCAGGAGCAGCAAGAGCTGCTGCGACGAGCTCAACAGTTGGCGTTGCGTTGCAGTGAATTTTCTGTGACCGGACAGGTACAGCAAATCAGTCCAGGACCAGTGGTCACTACATTTGAGTTCAAGCCTGACCCCGGCGTCAAGTATAGCCGCATTACCAGTCTGGCTGATGATTTGTGTCTGGCGCTGGAAGCCGAGCATATCCGCATAGACCGCATCGCCGGCAAGTCAACGGTTGGCATTGAGGTGCCAAACAAGCATCCTGAGATTATTTATTTGCGGGAACTGATCGAATCGCGCAAGTATCAAACGTCACGTTCCAAGCTGACCATCGCGCTGGGGAAATTGATTGACGGCAGCATTTACATCACTGATCTGGCGCGCATGCCGCATCTGCTGATTGCTGGCGCGACCGGCGCTGGCAAATCCATGACGTTGAACGCCATCATCTGCTCCTTGTTGTACAAGGCCACACCCGATGAGGTGCGGTTCATTTTGATTGACCCGAAGCGATTAGAATTGGGCCTCTATGAAGGTATTCCTCACCTGCTGACGCCGATCGTCATGGACCCCAAACGAGCGGCCAATGCGCTGAAGTGGGCTGTCAGTCAAATGGAGGATCGGTACCGGCTGCTGGCCAGCGTCGGCGTGCGCAACATTGATCAGTTTAACAAAGAAGTGCAAACCTCAGGCGGACGATTGTTGCTCAGCGATGAATCGGAGCGCGCTGAACTGAAGCCGCTGCCTTACATTGTCATCATCATTGACGAATTGGCCGATCTCATGATGGTTGCCTCCAACGACGTTGAGACCTCTATTACGCGACTGGCTCAAATGGCTCGCGCTGTCGGGATTCATCTGATCCTCACGACGCAGCGCCCCTCGGTTGACGTGATCACCGGCTTGATCAAAGCCAATTTCCCCTGCCGGATTGCCTTCCGCGTCGCCAGCAAAATAGATTCGCGGACAATCATTGACACCAATGGCGCTGAACAACTGCTGGGTCGTGGCGATATGTTGTTCTTGCCGCCGGGGACGGCACGGCTGGTCCGGGTTCACGGCGCGTATGTAGACGAGGCAGACATCAACGCAATCGTGGATTTCGTCAAGTCGCAAGCCGCGCCGGAGTATGACGAGAGCATCCTGATGTCCGAAAAAGAGCGTCAAGAGCTGGCTGAGGGTGCCAGCGGTGCGCGCGATGAGCTGTATCATGAAGCATTGAAGATCGTCGTGCAGATGGGACGCGCATCAACCTCTGTGCTACAACGCCGCTTGCGTATCGGCTATGGTCGCGCTGCCTCGATCATTGATGCGATGGAGCGCGATGGTTTTGTCGAACCGGCCAATGGCATGAAGCCGCGCGCCGTCACCAGCGCCGCGAAGGAATTTTACGCGCGGTTGATGGAGATGGAACAAGAGCAAGCAGAGTGACAACCCACAGTATTCGCGCGGGCTTGACCGTGCAATGCAGGCATCGTGTCCACTCATCCACAGAGAGACTCAACACGCTGATCGGTAAGAAGTGCGCCTGTTGATCGTGTTCGCTCACCCGCAGGTAGAGCAGCGAGCGGGCCGGTTTCAGTGGCTGCAACTGTCAACCGGGCGTCGGCTCATCAGCTCAGCCGCTTGAGCAGTCGCGCATGTTCGTCCCACATCTGAGTTGGCAGGCGGTTGCCCAGCCGCTTGAAAAACTCACCGATGGCGCCGGCTTCTTCTTTCCATGCCGCGCGATCAACGGCAAGCAGTTGTTGGAGCGTTTCTCGGGAAATATCCAGGCCTTCGCAATCGAGCGCGGCCGGCGTGGGGATATACCCTATCGGTGTTTCCACCGCCTCGCCGCGATCATTGACGCGGTCAATGATCCACTTCAGCACACGCAAATTTTCGCCGAAGCCAGGCCATAGGAATTTGCCACTCTCGTCTGTGCGGAACCAGTTCACATGGAAAATTTTTGGCATCCGCCAAGAGCGGGCGCCCATCGTCAGCCAGTGGCGTAGGTAATCGCCCATGTTATAGCCGCAGAATGGGAGCATAGCCATCGGGTCGCGTCGTACAACGCCGACGGCGCCGGTTGCTGCCGCTGTCGTTTCCGAAGCCATGCCAGCGCCGACAAACACGCCATGCTGCCAATCAAATGACTGGTACACAAGCGGTGCCAATCGAGCTCGCCGTCCGCCAAAGATGATCGCTGAAATCGGCACGCCCTGCGGGTTCTCCCATTCGGGGGATATGCTGGGGCATTGCGCCGCCGGCGCGGTGAAGCGAGCGTTGGGGTGAGCGGCTTTGCTGTTGTTGCCGGGTTTCCAAGGCTTGCCGCGCCAATCAATGGCTTGCTCTGGAGGTTCGCTCATACCTTCCCACCACGGCGTTCCATCCAGGGTCAGCGCCGTGTTGGTGAAGATCGAGTTGGATGACAGCGTCAACATGGCGTTCGGATTCGTCTTCATGCTGGTTCCCGGCGCTACGCCGAAGAATCCGGCTTCCGGATTGACAGCCCAGAGTCGTCCGTCCGCCCCAATTCGCAACCACGCAATGTCGTCACCAACTGTCCAGACTTTGTAGCCGTTGAGCGCCGCAGGTGGGATCAACATCGCCAGATTCGTTTTTCCGCAGGCGCTGGGGAACGCGCCCGTCATGTAGGTGACTTGCCCATCCGGCGCTTCGACGCCGACGATCAACATGTGTTCAGCCATCCATCCTTCGTCACGGCCTTCCACGCTGGCAATGCGCAGCGCATGACACTTCTTGGCAAGTAACGCATTGCCTCCATAGCCTGAGCCGATGCTCAGGATCAGCCTCTCATCAGGCAGGTGACAGATGTAGCGACGTTCCGGGCTCAAATCGCCCAGCGAATGCAGCCCTCTAACAAAATCGCTCGAGTTGCCCAAATGCTCCAGCGCCACCCGACCCATCCGTGTCATGATGCGCATATTGACCACGACGTAGGGACTATCCGTAATCTCCACGCCGACGCGCGCAAACGGCGAACCCACAGGCCCCATCAGATACGGCACGACATACATGGTTCGGCCTCGCATCGAACCGTCGTAGAGCTTGCAGATACGCTGGCGAACTTCCTCCGGCGACATCCAGTTGTTGGTTGGGCCAGTATCCTCTCGATGCGGCGTGCTGATGAACGTCAGATGCTCGGTCCGTGCTACATCAGTTGGGTCACTTCGGTGCAAATAGCAGTTGGGATATTTCTCATGATTGAGCGGGATCAATGTCCCGGCGTCAGTCATCTCCCGAATGAGCTTGTTGTATTCTTCGTCGGAGCCGTCACACCAATGAATGCGATCAGGATGAGTTTGTGTGGCGACCTCGTTAACCCACCGCGTGAGCGTCGTGTTTGTTGCCATGAGTAGCTCCTCTTTGAGCCGGTTATTCTAGCGAGGCCATCGAAGTTAATCAAATTGCCTGCGCCCTGGGTTCCGCTCAGGACGAGCGACGAGCAGGCGAGGCCCGCTGGGCGATTTGGCGAGTGTCCACACCGGCTTGCTACTTACCAGCCCATCCCCACGCGCGGTGGGGAGAACGATACTGTCCGATTTGGCGAGTGTCCACACCGGCTTGCTACGCGTTCAACAATCACGTTTCCAGGAAGAGTGACTCTGGGTCTTCGATGAGCTGTTTCACCCGCATGAGGAAGCGCACGGATTCCCGCCCATCCACAATACGATGATCGTAGCTGAGCGCGACATACATCATCGGGCGAATGACGACTTGCCCGTTCATCGCAATCGGCCGCTCTTCGATCTTGTGCAGGCCCAGGATGCCGACCTGTGGCGGATTCAAAATCGGTGTGCTGAGCATCGAGCCATAGACGCCGCCATTGCTGATGGTGAATGTTCCGCCGCGCAGGTCGTCGAGCGTCAGGGTTCCGTCTTCGGCTTTTTGCGCGAATCCCTTGATGGCTTTTTCGATCTCAACAATTGACATGCGGTCGGCGTCGCGAAGCACCGGCACGACCAAGCCCTCTGAAGCGCCAATCGCCACGCCGATGTCGTAGTAACGCTTCAGCACGATTTCGTCGCCTTGAATTTCAGCATTCAGTTGTGGAATCTCTTTCAACGCGCCGATCACCGCTTTGACGAAAAACGAGACGATCCCCAATCCGGTCCCGTACCGCTGTTTGAAAATTTCTTTGCGGCGGTTGCGAATATCAATGACAGCGGTCATATCCACTTCATTGAAGGTGGTCAGCATGGCCGCCGTGTGCTGAGCTTCGACCAGACGACGAGCAATCGTTTGTCGCCGGCGAGACATGCGCACACGTTCTTCCAGCGCAGAGCGATCAGTGGTCGGCGATTGAAGGGTTGGCTGTGGCTGGCGCTCGGTGGTGTGCAGTGGTGGTGGCGGCGGCGACGGCGATGGCGGCAGTCCTGCCGCGATACTCAGATTGTGCTCGTAAGCGTATCGTCGAGCAGTGGGCGTGGGACGCGCGGCAACGATGATCGGCGGCGGTGGTGATGGCCCCGCTTGTGCAGGCGGCATGGCGGCTGGCTCGGCGACAATTCTTGAGTCATCTTTCATTGGCGAGGTGAGTGAGGCAACCGGCATCTCCTCGACGATGCCGAGCACATCACCAATACGAACATCTTCGCCGGCTCGGCGCTCAATGCGGGCGAGGATGCCAGCGTGTTCCGACCCCACTTCCAGATTGACCTTATCGGTTTCCAGTTCTACGAGCGGTTCACCAGCCGCAACAGGTTCGCCCTCTTGTTTCAACCAACGAGAGACTGTGGCTTCGACAATGGATTCGCCTAGCTCAGGCACAAGGATTTGAATCGCCATAGGCTGTTCTCCATACTCAGGTCATTTTTAGCCAGACACGCTCATCTGTGCTTACACTCGAATCAAGGCGCAGTGCCTGCTGAATCAATGCCTGTTGGTTCATGATGTGCCAGGCCATCGAACCTTCCGAAGGGCTGGCGCTGGCCGGACGACCAATATACCGTAGCGGGCAACAACCTTCGATCAGCGCCAGCAGACGCGGCCTGGCGAACGTCCAAGCTCCCATATTCTCCGGCTCTTCTTGCAGCCAGACAATCTCTTCCACCTTGGCATATTGTTGTATGAGCTGGCGAAGCTCTATCGTCGGAAACGGATAAAGCTGCTCGACGCGGGCGATGGCAATGGACGCGTTGTCAGATTGTGACCGGCTGGCCATCAGGTCCACATAGACTTTTCCACTACAGAGAATCAGCCGGCGGATGCGTTCGGGTTGTTGCCGAGCGTGTGGGTCGTCAATGACCGGTTGCCACTGACCTTGCACAAAATCACGCGGGCAAGAGGCCACCAGCGGATGACGCAACAGGCTCTTGGGCGTCATCACGATCAGCGGCAGTGGGTCCGTTTCTAGCAGATGCGCCTGCCGGCGCAACAGGTGAAAATACTGCGCGGCGCTGGTACAGTTGGCCAACCGCAGATTGGTTTCGGCTGCTAGTTGGAGGAACCGTTCGATACGGCCTGAAGAATGATCCGGCCCTTGGCCTTCATACCCATGCGGCAGCAGCAAGACAAGTGATGGCGTTTGTCCCCATTTGGCTCGAGCTGAGACAATGAACTCGTCAATCACCACCTGAGCGACATTGATGAAGTCGCCGTATTGCGCTTCCCACAGCACGAGCCGCCGGGGCGCTTGCACGTTGTAACCGAACTCAAAAGCCACCGTCGCGACTTCTGACAAAGGGCTGTTGTGAACTTCAAACGCTGCGTTGGCTTGCGGCAGCGCTTGCAGCGGCACGAAGCGTTGACCAGTTTGAACGTCATAGAAGACGCAATGACGCTGACTGAATGTGCCCCGTTCGACATCCTGACCGGTCAGTCGAATCGCGATGCCATCGGCCAAAATCGTCGCAAACGCCAGTTGTTCGGCCCACGCCCATTCAATCGAGGGGGTATCCAGCTCGTCCAATAGATGGTGTCGTCGTTGCATCGCCCGCGCAATTTTCGGATGGAGCTCAAACCCCGTTGGCGCCTCCAGCAGCGAGTGGTGAAGCTGGCGCAACAGCTCCAGCGAAACGGCTGTCTCCACGCGACGCGCGGCTCCGGGTGGCGGTGGCGCCGGCTTAGGTTCGACCAGATCATGTTCAGGTTTGAGTGATTCCATCACCTGCTGAAGGGCATCCATGTGACGCCGTACCATGCTATCGGGCGTTTCCGCCGAAATCAGTTGACGTGAACGCAGCCTTTCAGCCCACTGCTGGCGAACGGTTGGATGACGAGCGATACGCTGATACATCAACGGTTGCGTGAAACTCGGCTCATCCCCTTCATTGTGGCCATGACGGCGATACCCAACGAGGTCAATGAGGAAGTCCTTGGAGAAACGCGCGCGAAAAGCGACAGCCATTCGCGCAGCCTCAATGCAGGCTTCTACGTCATCAGCATTCACATGAACGATAGGAATTTGGAACCCTTTGGCCAGATCGCTTGCGTAAAGCGTGCTGCGGCCAGACTCAGCAGGCGTTGTATAGCCCAATTGATTGTTGGCGATGATGTGAATCGTGCCGCCGGTGCTGTAGCCGGCCAGACGCGACAGATTCAACGTTTCGGCAACGACGCCCTGCCCAGGGAACGCTGCATCGCCGTGAATCAAGATAGGCAGCGTCTTCATACTATCAAATTGCGGTGCGCCCGCCGCCTCAGCCCTGGTGCCCGCCGCGCGAGCCATGCCTTGGATAACCGGGTTGACAAATTCCAGGTGGCTGGGATTCGGCGCCAGGCTGATGGTCAGATCAACCTGCTGGCCCTCGCCAATCGCCCGCCGCGCGCCTTTGTGATATTTGACATCGCCTGTCCAGCCGGCATATTCACGAATATCATGCGCGATCGGGTCTTTGAATTCGGCCAGGATTTGCCGGTAAGGTTTGTTCAAAACATGGGCCAGAACGTTTAACCGACCACGATGCGCCATGCCAATCAGGATGTGATGAATTTCCAGTTCGGCTGCCTCACCCACCAGTTCATCCAAAATCGGAATCAGCATATCCAGGCCTTCAATGGAGAAGCGCGTCTTGCCAGGGAAGACGCGGTGAAGGAATTGCTCGAAGGCTTCCACTTGTGTGAGTCGGTCAAGCAACTGAATCGGATCGAACGGATCATAAGGGGGACGAAAGCGTCTGGATTCGGTCATCTGACGAAGCCACTGGCGTTCTTCCGGGACACGCAGGTGAGCAAAATCGTATCCGCTGCTGGAGCAATAAATCTGACGCAAGGCGCGTATAGCATCGAGCGCAGTAGGCGATTGCTCACCGAGCGGGCCGTCAATAATCTGACCGGGAAGCTGTTGCAGGTCATGTTCAGTTAGGTTGTATGTTCCGAGTTCCAGCTCAGGATCGCCGCGCGGGGGACTGCCAAGCGGGTCTAGTTGAGCCGCGAGGTGGCCGAACTTGCGAATCGCTTGAGCCAGGTTGACAGCGGCCACAATTTTTTCGGGAACGGCCGCGGCCACCTGTTGCATCCCGTCGTCGGCCGGTTGCCAGTGATCGAAGACGGCGCGAATCGCCGGATCAACCGAGAGTGGATCATGACGGTATCGCTCATAAAGTTCGAGCACGTAACCGGCATTGACCCCGTGAAATTCTTTCCAGAGATTCATGGCCGATGAATCATAACGCAAACCGAATCCATGTCAAAGCGGGCCAACGACTGCGTTGTGCCATTCTTTCTGGGTTGACGCGACGGGTTCATGTTGATCGCAAGAGATGCTTGACAGCACAGCGAGATCCTACTGGCTGTCAT
This sequence comes from Blastocatellia bacterium, assembly GCA_025054955.1. Lineage (NCBI taxonomy): Bacteria > Pseudomonadati > Acidobacteriota > Blastocatellia > Blastocatellia bacterium. The sequence goes on from JANWZE010000133.1 coordinate 16,439, forward strand.
TTGACAGCGTTCAAGCAAAATAGTATGTTCACTGCCTATCGGCATATCACAGGATTATTGGCTGTGCAATGGAACCAGACTTCAAGAGAAGCAGGACGTGATATATGTTGAGGGTTCATAATACACTGACGGGAAAACTCGAAGAATTTAAACCGCTGGACGGGCACACAGTGCGCATGTATTCATGCGGATTGACTGTCTATGATTATGGCCACATCGGTAATTTCCGCACGTTCGTCTCCGTGGACGTTCTACGGCGGTATTTGAAATACAAGGGCTACAAGCTCATCCACGTGATGAATTATACCGATGTGGATGATAATACGATCAACCGCGCACACCGCGAAGGCGTCTCGCTACGCGAGTTGACCGAGCGATATATTGAAGCGTTCCTTCAAGACATGAAGACGCTCAACCTGGAGCAGCCGGAGATCATGCCGCGCGCCACAGAGCATATTCCTGAAATGGTGGAGCTGGTCAAACGGCTGCAAGCGAACGGTCACACCTACACCGCCGACGGCTCAGTTTATTATCGTATCGCCACATTTCCTGAATACGGGAAACTCTCCAAGATCAACCTGGCCGGCAATCGGCCTGGGGCGCGCATTGATGCCGATAAGTATGACAAGGAAGACGCTCGCGATTTTGTGCTGTGGAAAGCGCGCAAGGAAGAGTATGAAGCTTACTGGGAGACGGAGATTGGCGTTGGGCGACCCGGCTGGCATCTGGAGTGCTCGGCCATGTCCATGAAATATCTGGGCGAGACGTTTGATATTCACTGCGGCGGCGTTGATCTGATCTTTCCGCACCACGAGAACGAAATTGCCCAAAGCGAGGGCGCCACGGGACAGCCTTTTGTGCGGTACTGGTTGCATACCGAATTCCTCCAAGTTGAGGGCGAGAAGATGTCCAAGTCGCTGGGCAATTTTTATACGGTGCGCGATTTGGTTGATCGTGGGTTTGATCCGATGGCCATCCGCTACGCGCTGTTGTCGGTGCCATACCGTAAGCAACTGAATTTCACTTTTGACGGACTCCGCGCAGCCGAGAATACGCTGCGGAGTCTGCGCGATTTCCGCTGGGCCTTGCGGCAGGCGCACTGCCAGCCCGGTTCGCACCCGGCTATCGCGGCAGCCGTCCAGAAAGCGCAGGATGACTTCGAGGCCGGCATGGATGATGATTTGAACACGGCGCAGGCGCTGGCGGCCATTCATAAGCTGGTGCGCGATGTGAACATTGTGCTGACGCGAGGCGAACTGCGCGATGATGATCGCCACGCCGTCCTTCAGGCGCTCGACCGCTTCGATACAGTGCTGGGTGTGCTCGGAGAGGAGCAGGCGCAGATGCTTGACAGCGAGATCGAGGCCTTGCTACGAGAACGCGCGCAGGCCCGCGCCGCCCGTGATTTCGCTCGCGCCGATCAAATCCGCGATTTGCTGACGGCGCGCGGCATCATCCTCGAAGACACCAAACAAGGCACGCGGTGGAAGCGCAAATAGATGAACAAGTGGCTTTGGCTTGGACTCAAAATGGTGGTCAGCGCGGCCCTGCTCTTCGTGGTGCTGCGCCGCGTGGAAGCAGCTCAACTGCGAGCCATTTTGCATCAAGCGCACGTCGGTTACTTGGCCATCGCCGTCGGGCTTTATTGCCTGGGGCAACTGATGTGCGCGTATCGTTGGAAAATCCTGATGCAGCCGGTTGGACTGAACCTCTCATACGGACAAGCGGCGAGCTTGTACTTTCTTGGTATGTTCTTCAACCTATTCTTCCCAACGATGGTTGGCGGCGACGTGGTGAAAGTCTATTACGTAACGCGGGAAGGCAGCGATGTGCCGCGAGCCACCGCCAGCGTGTTGATGGACCGTATCAGCGGGCTCTGTGCGCTGCTTTTGTTGGCGGTCGTAGTGGCTGGCGTCGCTGACGTGCGCTTCCTGCAGACGCCGCTATTGCCGCCCTTGCTGGGAATCTTTTTGTTGTTTGGTGCAGCCACCTTCACGTTGTTTCACGAACCGGCCTATCGGTGGCTTGCCAGTCTGTTTGAACGGTGGCGCGTGCGCAGGCTGGTGAACTTGACCGAGCAATTTCATCAAGCGTTCGCTTCGTATCGGCAATCGGTCGCTCCCGTCATCTTCGCCGTCGTGCTATCGCTGGTGTTTGATGTGGCGCTGATCAGTTTTGCTTATGTGGCCGCAGCGGCCATCGGCTGGCCGGTCGCGTTCAAGTATTTTTGTGTGTTCATTCCACTGATCGCCTTGATTGGCATGATTCCCATCACAGTGTATGGATTTGGCCTGCGTGAGTATTCATTCGTCTTCTTTTTCTCGCAGGTTGGCATGTCACAGGAGGCGAGTTTGCTACTGGCATTTCTGTTTTTCTTCATCGTTGTTGTAGCCAGTTTGCCGGGAGCTATCATTTACGTGGTTTACCGTACAAGTGGCGCAGCTTTGCCGATACCAAAGACACCTCACACAGAACCCTCGAACCATTGCTTGCCTGCCACACCGATGTACGATAACATTGCTTCCCACCAACAGGAGCGATCATGAAAGTAGTGGTTGCTAGCGACCATGCCGGTTATGAAGTCAAAGAGAAGATCAAGAAAATTCTCGACGACATGAACCTCACTTATGAAGACCTTGGAACGGATTCAACTGAGGCCGTAGATTATCCCGATTTCGCTGCGCGTGTGGCCACGGCAGTATCTGAAGGTCAGGCCGACCGCGGCGTACTCGTGTGTGGCACCGGTATCGGTGTATCCATTGCAGCCAATAAGTATCGCGGCGTGCGAGCTGCTCTGTGCCACAATGCCGAAACGGCGCGATTGAGCCGTGAGCACAACGACGCCAACGTGCTGGCCGTAGGCGCACGAACGACCCCGTTGGAAGACATTGACGCGGCGGTTCGTACATTTTTCACTACTGAATTTGCCGGCGGTCGCCATGCCCGCCGTGTGGAGAAGATCAATCAAATTGAAGAGAACAACGGATTGTCCACAAACGCGGAGAACATGTCATGAACGAGAGATTCAATCGCCCACTGTGTGAAGTTGACCCCGAAGTCTACCGGGCCATTCAACAAGAAATACGGCGGCAAGCCGGCGGCCTGGAATTGATCGCTTCGGAAAATTTCGTCAGCGAAGCCGTGCTCGAAGCAATGGGTTCGGTCTTCACCAACAAGTATGCCGAAGGGTATCCAGGCCGACGCTACTACGGCGGCTGTGAATTTTCCGACGTGGTCGAATCACTGGCGATTGAGCGAGCCAAGCGACTGTTTGGCGCTGAACACGTCAATGTTCAACCATACTCAGGTTCACAAGCGAACATGGCGGTCTACCTGACCGTGTTGAAGCCCGGCGATACGATCATGGGAATGAATCTGTCGCATGGCGGCCACCTGACACATGGGCACCAACTGAATTTCTCCGGCAAATACTTTAACGTGATCCCGTACGGCGTCGACAGAGAGACCGAAAGAATTGACTTCAATGAATTGGCGCGGCTGGCTCACCAACATAAACCGAAAATGATCGTCTGCGGCGCGAGCGCCTATCCACGTGTGATTGACTTTGCCCGCATTGCTGAAATTGCCAAGGAGGTTGGGGCAGTGGTTATGGCCGACATCGCGCACATTGCCGGATTAGTGGCTGCCGGCTACCATCCCAGTCCGATTCCCTATTGCGAGTTTGTGACCACAACAACGCATAAGACGCTTCGCGGCCCACGCGCCGGCATGATCATGTGCAAAGAAGCTTACGCCAAGGAACTGGACCGCGTCGTCTTTCCCGGCATTCAAGGTGGGCCGCACGTTCACATCATGGCTGCCAAGGCGGTCGCGTTCAAAGAAGCGTTGCGTCCGGAGTTCAACGATTACCAAGCCCAAATCATCAAAAACGCGCAAACACTAGCTGAGGAACTGGCCCGCGCCGGTTATCGAATCGTTTCCGGCGGCACCGACAATCACCTCTTGTTAGTAGATGTTTTCTCCAAAGGCATCACCGGCAAAGCGGCTGAAAAAGCGTTGGACGCCGCCGGTATCACGGTCAACAAGAACACTATTCCATTTGACACCAATCCGCCGCTTGTGGCCAGTGGCATTCGGTTGGGAACGCCCGCGCTGACGACGCGTGGCATGAAAGAGCCGGAGATGCGCATCGTGGCCGGATTGATCGCTGAAGTGCTGGATCAGATTGATAGTGAGCAAACACGACAATCAGTTCGCCGTCGCGTGCAAGAACTCGGCGAGCAATTCCCCTTGTATGCCCATCGGCTCGACGCTGACTTCGCCTGATAGCCTCGACTCACTGGCTCAAGGCTCAATGAGCCAGTGAGGCGTGCTCGAATAAGAAAACCTGAAACCAACGGTAAAGCTCATCGTTTGATCGGGTGAAACTGTTTATCAGGAGGTGTATATGAAGGGCAAGATATTATGGCTCAGTTTGTTTTTGCTATTAGTGAATAGCTTCGTTCCCAACGTGATGGTATCCGTGCCTGGACAAGAATCGAGCACTCAGGCGAAGGCCAAAATTTCCGGGCGGGTGCTCACGGCATCGGGTAAGCCGTTACCCGGAGCAACTGTCAACATCGGTGGGGCCGGTGGCGACAAGGCCTTTGCCAAAACCGATCAGACCGGACACTACACCCTGGAAGTTGAGCCGGGTACCTACAGCGTTTGGGCCGAGCACAACGGCTACGTCACGGTGTGGTACAAGCTCGAAGGCGCCACCGGAAAGCACACGCCGTTAACGTTGGAGGCCGGCCAGAGCGTGTCCAATGTGGATTTTCGACTAAAGAAGGGCGGCGTCATCACGGGGCGCATCCTGGATGAATACGGTGAACCCTTGATTGGCCAGAGGGTGATGGTCATCCCCAAAGACAAAGAGGAAAATCGCCCGACCATGTCGTCTTGGATACCGATGATGACTGATGACCGGGGTATCTATCGCATCTACGGGCTGAGCGCGGGTTCCTACTATGTCGGTGTGCAACGGGAAGAGCAGAAAATTGTGCGCCTGGGGGCTGGCCTAGCCCGTATTCCAGAGCAAGCACAGACGACGTACTACCCTGGTGTGAGCCTGCTGTCGGAAGCAACTGAGGTGCTGGTGACCGAAGGGGCAGAAACGACCGGCATTGATTTCAAACTCAAACCCACTCGTGCAGAAGGGCTGCGGATTTTTGGTCGTGTGACCAATCAATCCGGACAGCCAGTGGATGGGGCGATGGTGTGGATCATGCCGTCGGAGCGCTCCGGACCCATTATGCCAAACCAGGTGTTTTGCGATGGGAACGGACAGTATGAGATCAAAGGATTGCAACCCGGCAAGTATGTCGTGCAAGCGGTCAACACACGGATGTTTACCCAGCAAGAAGAAGGGACGGTTGCGCCCTTAGCCAAGGAGGTGACACTGGATAAAGAATCCCTCGAGTTAAACTTTCAATTTGAACGGGCGGCTGTGGTTTCCGGGCGCATTGTGCTTGAGGGGAATCGTGTGCCTCAAGGTGTGACGGAGTTTTATATAACCCTCCGCCCGTTCGGCGATACCCGTGTTTTCGGCAGCTTCCGTCCGGGCATCCCCGACAAGGGGGGCAACTTCACCATTAAATCGGTGCCAAGCGGCCAGTACCGTATTGAGGCATATCGGCGAGAGTCGCCGTATTATGTGAAGTTGGTCCTTGTTGGTGACGTGGATGTGCATCAGACAGGGCTCGTCGTTGAAGCTGGTAATGATGTCAGCGATGTTCTGATTATGCTATCGGAGGCCGGGGCTACACTCAAAGGGCGAGTTCTTGCCCAGAAGGGGCCGTTGCCGGGGGCATCGGTTTTCCTCACTGCTGTCGAGGCGTTGACCCTGCAACATCCTGAACTGGCCTTCACCACCAGTGCGGTGAGTGATCAACGTGGCCAATTTCAGATCAAGGCAATCCGTCCCGGGCGTTATTTCGTTTTCACCTTGAACGAAAGTCCACCGTGGAAAGGAACTGACGGTATGGCTGAGTTTTTGCGGAACCATCGCGAGCAGATTCAAGTCATCGAGCTGAAGGATGGTGAGACGAAGGAATTGGACCTGAAACCCCTGTTGATTAAAACGCCCTGAGGCACGCAACAACTGCCGACCGACGGAACAACGCGCCGCTTTTGTGACATGTGCCGAAGATTGCCCTCCAAAAGCTCGTTGTGACCGCCGACCGACAGAACGACAGGCCACTTTGTGACTGCCTGCTCGTCCACACGCTATGAAGCGACCCGGTTGGATGATGTTTTCCGTGGTCGCCGGGAGTGCGGGTAGTTGAAAAGAGCGTTATTGAGCGGATAAGATGTTTGTCTCTTGAGCGGAGGTGAATCATGTTACAGACCTTGCCACAACGGACGATTGTCTCTGTGAACCCAGCCACCGGCCAGGTCCTGGGCGAAGTGCCTATCTGTTCAGCCGAGCAGGTACAGCAGGCCGTCGCCTCGGCTTGGGCCGCTTATCCGGCTTGGGCCGGCTTGCGGTTTTCTCAGCGCGGAGACATCGTTCTTCGCGCTCGTCAGTATATTCTTGACCACCTGGAAGAGATCGTTGAGCTCGTCTACAAAGAAACCGGCAAACCAAAGACGGAGGCGCTTTCCTCTGACGTGATGGCCGTGCTGGACCTGATGACTTACTATGCTCGGATGACTGAGAAACTGTTGCGCTCGGAACGCATTCCGTTGGGCAAGTACGCAGTGATGGGACGATCATCGTATGTCAATTACAAGCCCCTGGGCGTCATCGGGATCATCTCTCCGTGGAATTTTCCGTTCACGATTCCGGTCGGGGAGGTGGTCATGGCCTTGATGGTGGGCAATACGGTGGTTTTGAAGCCGAGTGAGTATACCCCCCTGGTAGGACTGAAAATCGGCGAGATCTTTCGAGTAGCCGGACTGCCTGATGGTGTCTTGAATGTCGTGTGCGGCGATGGCTCAACGGGTGCTGCTTTAGCTGAGGCCAATGTTAGCAAAATCTTTTTCACCGGGAGCGTGGCCACAGGCCGTAAGGTGATGATGGCTGCTGCGAAGAATCTGACTCCTGTTGTCCTTGAACTGGGTGGAAAAGACCCGATGATTGTCTGTCGCGATGCCGACCTGGACGTAGCGTCGAGCGCGGCTGTCTGGGGAGCTTTTGCCAATTCGGGACAAATCTGTGCCTCGGTTGAACGATGTTACGTGGATGAAGCTGTGGCGGATGAGTTCATTGCAAAGGTGGTTGAGAAAACGCAGCAGTTGCGCCAGGGGCCAAGCGATCACTTGGATACAGATATTGGCTCATTGACCAATGAGAATCAGTTGAAGATTGTCGAACAGCAAGTCAACGACGCCATCAGCCGAGGCGCTCGAGTGCTTTGCGGCGGTCAGCGGAACCAGGCGCTTGGCGGCTATTATTTTCAGCCGACCGTGCTGACAAATGTGGATCACTCATTCGCGATCATGCGAGAAGAGACGTTTGGGCCGGTTTTGCCGATTATGACATTTAAGACAGAAGATGAAGCGGTCTACTGGGCCAATGATAGCTCGTATGGGTTAACAGCCTCGGTGTGGACCAGGGACATCAACCGCGGCAAAAGGCTCGCCGCTCGACTACAAGCGGGTACGGTGATGATCAACGAATGTGCTTATACCCACGCTCTTCCCCAAACACCCTGGGGTGGCGTTAAACAGAGCGGAGTTGGCCGGACCCATTCCAAATGGGGATTACTTGAAATGGTTCATATTGAACATATTCACGTCAATCGAATGGCTCACACCAAAGACCCCTGGTGGTATGGGTACTCTCCCTCGCTTTATCAGGTGTTGGTGGAGTTTTCTCGGAAATTCACCTCTCCCTCCTGGCTTGACAAACTAACCGTGCTGCCCACTTTACTTCGCGGGCAGCGACTGAGGAAACTTTGAGCCCGCTGTCAATTCGCCGTGAGTTTACAAGAATGGAAGCCGCATTGCTGAAACTTACTGCCGACAATGCCGTTTTATGGTGTGCCCCATCGGCAACGGTGATGGCAATCCCGATGCGACGGGGTAGCATCGGAATTGGATATGATGGAACAGACTCGTCAACAAGGTGATATTATTCACCTGTTGGATTTCAGGCCTGAAAGAAGATACCTGATCACGGGCATATTGACTTCCCTCATTTTGCACGGTGGTTGGATTGGAAAGGCAGCCTACGACGCCTGGCGAGGAGTGCAGCAGTGGCGCGACCTATTATCTATTGAGGTCGTGGACGAGCCGGGGCGGAGCTTGGGGCGACGTCGCTTAAGCATGATTGAGTTGACGCGACCACTTTACTACCCGCCCGGCCTGGTCAGCCCGTTGCCTGGTACGACAACTCAACCACCCAAGCCCGCAGCCGACAGGCGTCGCCCGTCTCCTCGTACCGAGACAGAGGACGCTGAACGACTGCAGGAGCAACAACAAGAGACTGTAACTTCAGGTGAAGCTACTGACGGCCAAGTGGCTGCAGATCAATCACAGATTCTTCAGGAGCAGATCCAGCGATTTCAACAGCAAGCCCGAACGCTTAACATCGGCCCACTACGTGAGCAAATAGCCAATATCTACAAGGCTCAACAAGAAGGCCAGCTCACCATCGGGGAGATTAGCGTCGCCGTTAACTTCAAGGTTCGGGAAGATGGAGCGTTTACGCATGTCCGGCTCATCGAGTCTTCGGGCATTACAGAAATTGACAACGCTGCGCTATTAGTTGTTGATGAACTCAACAAACTGCGTGCTTTAGCTCCGCTGCAGAAGACCGATTCGGTGACACTCCGTTTATCCATTGCTCAGGAGGTGGTCCTGCGGACAATCGTGGCAGCCTCTTCAGAGGCGGAAGCAGCCCGACAAGTGCGGCATCTGAACGATCTGCTAGCAGCACTGCGGTTGTTGAGCACGGCGCAAAAAAGGACTCAAACGGTACACTTTTTGTCCAAGATCGTTATCACTCAGGAAGGGTCGAACATCGTGACGGTCGCTCGGATTGATCGGGCCGAAGCCAGTCAACTGCTGAAAAGACAGCTTGGCTCAGGCAGCGAGTAAGGGAGGAGGTGTTTATTCTTTTGTTAAAACTTAATCTCCTGTGTTTGTAGAACTTACAGGCAATGGCGCATCAAAGAATTTTCTTGACAGCAACTAGGATTATGAGTAGATTATTTGATTTGTTATAAGCGGAACTAGAGAACCCAAGTAAGCACACCAAGCATCTAAGTGGGCGGTTGTGCGGGAAGATGGCAAGGATCGTTCCAAGTTGTAGGATTGGGGGCAGTGGTATAAGTAAGCGAGAATCCCTTAAGTGAACCCTCTGAATGCATCGGTCGGTGCATGAATGAGGAGGTTATGTAGGCCCCGGCGAGGGGCCACACTATAGAAACTATGGCAACATTATTGGAGACTATGGACGAGACGTTTGACATGCCGCTGGAAGATTTGTCCTTGGAGGAGGAGTTCGAGCGCGACGGGCAAGTCCTAGACATTGACTATTCGGAACCGGAAGTGCTCGAAGACGGCTTGGCATTGTCAGATGAAGATCAAGAGTCACTGGCTGAACGGGAAGCCATGATTCTGGAAGAGACAGAGGCTGACGCCGAAGGACTTGACTCAATCAAGACCTACTTCCGCCAAGTGGCAGCCGTGCCTCTGTTAACGCAGGAAGGAGAGGTCGAACTAGCCAAACAGATTGAGCGTGGTCAGCGGTTGGTGCAGAAATCGCTTTCCCGTTCACCAATTTGTGTGGAAATGATCCTCCAGCTCGGTGACCAACTGGAGGAGGATGAGCATGTTCAGATTCGGGATATTATTGATGTGGAGGGGATCGTCGAAGAAGGCCTAGAGCAGGTTCGGCTGGAGGTCATTGAAAAGATCCAGGATATTAGGAAGCACTACAGAAAAGCCCTCAAGCAGTATGAGAAGCTTCGGGCTATGCCGAAACGGTCACCCAAACGCAGACGCCTGATGCATCAATTGGGCCACACCTGGGTGAAAATGTCTCAACTGGTGCGCACGATAACCTTCACGCCACAATACCAGGAAAAACTGATTGAAGGCGTCAAACGGGCACGCGAAGAGCTCACGGCTGCTGAGCAAGAAGTGGCTAAGCTCACTCGCAGCCAGGCGCGCGCAAAGAGCAAAGCAAGCCAAGAAGCGATAGCAACCCGGTTGCGTGCAGCCAAGCGGAAGTTGAGGCAATTAAGCCAGCAGTATGGCATTGACCTGGTTGATCCTCAACGCACGCTCGAACGAGTGGAGCGGGGGCGTCGCCAAGCCGAACAAGCGCGACAGGCGCTGACGGAGGCCAATTTGCGGCTCGTTATTGCCTTTGCTAAACGGTACATGCACCTGGGACTGCCGCTACTGGACCTGATTCAGGAAGGCAATATCGGATTGATGAGGGCGGTGGAGAAATTTGATTATCGTCGAGGCTACAAATTCTCGACCTATGCCGTATGGTGGATTCGCCAAGCGATTCGACGGGCTATTTCTGACAAGAGTCGGACCATTCGACTGCCGGTTTATGTGACAGATACCTTGGAAAAAGCGAAGCAGGTTTCGCGCGAGCTGAAAGAGAAACTGGGACGTGAACCGATGATGAAAGAGATTGCCCAAGAAATCAGCGTTGCGCCGTCAAAACTGCGCGACTTGATGGAAGCAGCGCAAGTGCCTGTTTCCTTGGAGACACCGATGTTTGATGATGAAGAGGTGCGACTGGGGCATCTGGTTCCTGATGATGCTGCGCAGACGCCCGATGAGACCGCTATTCGCACCAATCTTCAGTTGATCACCAATGATACGTTATCGAAGAACCTCACGCCGCGCGAGGAGGCGATTATTCGTATGCGATTTGGTTTGAATCCGGCGGAGGAAGAGCATACGCTTGAAGAAATTGGCCGCCGGTTGGGGGTGACACGGGAGCGGATTCGACAGCTCGAAGCGCGGGCGCTGGCCAAGTTACGCCATCCGGAAGCAAGCGCCAAACTGAAGTCATTTGTGAGCTAGGTTATGGTGGAAGCAGCTTATAGAACGAATACACGCGGACAACAGGCGGTGGCTGTGCCATCTGCATCTAGAGGGGAGTATATCATCCCGATTGAGGGGGTTTTGGAGGTCGTACCGCAGGGGCATGGTTTTCTTCTTTCGCCTGACAACTCCTACTTGCCAAGCCCAGAAGATATTTATGTGGCCCCATCGCAGATCAGGCGGTTTAAGCTTCGCACCGGGGACATCGTCAGAGGCGAGTGCCGCCCGCCACGCGATGGAGAAGAGTATTTCGCGCTGGTGCGCATTCACTCGGTCAATTTTGAGCAACCAGAAAAGCGCCTCGAAACAATGGCCTTTGAAGACTGGGTGCCACTTTATCCGCAAGAACAGTTGCGATTGGAGACAACTCAGCAAAATCTGGCTGGGCGAGTGATTGATTTGCTAATGCCCATCGGCAAGGGGCAACGTGGGCTGATTGTTGCACCGCCGCGCACCGGCAAAACGATGATTCTTCAGTCGGTGGCCACATCCATCACCACCAACCATCCAGAGGTCACGTTGTTCGTCTTACTGATTGATGAACGACCTGAAGAAGTGACTGATTGGGAGCGTCGGGTTAAAGGAGAGATCATCAGTTCAACCTTCGACGAGCCAGCCGAGCGTCATGTGCATATTGCCTCGATTGTCTTGGAGAAGGCCAAACGGTTGGTTGAGTATGGGCACGATGTGGTGATCCTGCTCGATTCGTTGACGCGACTGGCGCGCGCCCACAATACGATCTCCGAACGGTCGGGGAAAACCTTGTCTGGCGGTGTTGAATCCACCGCATTGCAGCAGCCTAAGCGATTTTTCGGCGCGGCCCGCAACCTGGAAGAATCCGGCAGCTTGACGATCCTAGCGACGGCGTTGATTGACACCGGCTCGCGGATGGATGATGTGATTTTTGAGGAGTTCAAAGGCACAGGCAACATGGAACTGCATCTGGACCGCGAGTTGGTTGATAAGCGCATTTTCCCGGCCATTAACATTCACAAATCAGGGACGCGAAAAGAAGAACTCTTGCTTGACCCGGAAGCCTTGCGACGAGTGATCGCCCTGCGGCGCGTGTTGACCACGTTGTCGCATGTTGAAGCCATGCAGTTAATGTTAGAAAAACTGAGCAAGACAAAAGACAATGCTCGATTCCTCGCATCTATTAACGTTTGATCTGGATGAGAGACTGAACCGTTGGGGCAACACCGAGTGCTGAAGAAGCGACGGCTTTTTTCCCATCTTTATCGTGGATTACGTAGGCAAACTGGATGATTTTTTGTATACTTCTGTCCCCCCTGTGATTGGTGGTGGTTAAAACTTCAATTCAAAGGAGACAACATGGCTGAAAAGAAACCAATGTCTAAGGCACAATTAGTCGAGCATGTTGCGACTGGGGCAGGCATTAAGAAAGCAGATGCCAAAACACTTCTTGATAACCTCGCTTCACTGGCTGCCAAAGAAGTGAAGCGCTCCGGTCAATTCGTTTTTCCGGGCCTCGGCAAGCTTGTTCTGGCTAAACGGAAAGCTCGTATTGGCCGGAATCCTCGAACGGGTGAAGAGATCAAAATCCCGGCCAAGACGGTGTTGAAATTTCGTATTGCCAAATCCTTGAAGGATTCTGTATTGCCAAAGAAATGACACACTGGCTGGTCGGATTTTCACTGGGATGATGATGCCTACAGGGAGCCGTCAATCCTGAAGATTGTCGGCTCCTTTTTGTTGATGGGGATTCCAAACCTGTTGACTCATCTGAATTGAAACTTCAGATTCGACAACGCGGAATAGTGACGCTGGCCAGATAGGTATGAAAACACCAGGTGACTCATGTTGACTTCGGGAGTTGACTGACGTTGATGGCTGAGCGCCAGCTCTTAAGCCCAGTTCCTATGAATTGATTTGCAACCAATGTGCGCCGGTTGTTTTTGTTGAGGTGTTAGCTTTTGGTGAGCTGCATCGTTGCGACGGTTGAACAGAGACGATTTTACTGAGAGTCCTATCAGCAAGACGGCGTGGCAGACGTCGCAGATGTTCGGTGCTAACGGATATTTGATTGCATTGCGCATGCGGTATTGATCCATCGGTGGCAGGCGTCGCAGGTGTTCGGTGCTAACGGATATCCACCGCCGGGTTGCCCAGGCTGGCTAGGTGGAGCCTGGTCTTGGCCTCTATGACACACGTGATGAGCGTGTCGTAAAGCTTGACGAGGAGCAACCCACGTCGTCAATATCTACGCGGAGAAAAAGCTATGAGGCAGTGTGCAAAATTGGTGAGGCAGACTCGCTTATTCATCTTGATGATCTTCATGGTGGCGACGGTCATCGGGTATGCTTACGCCCCTGAGCCGATGCAGGACAGAATGAGCCTTCGTCTGCCGGAATTGGGCACAGACAATGGATTTGCGCTGGCCTTATTTTACGGCAGTGACATTGATGGCAGTCTGGAAACCTGTGGCTGACCGTCTCACCCGACTGGGGGGCTGGCACGGCGTGTCGGCTACATTGAAGCGTTCAAAGCCCATTTTCCTGGGGTCGCTGTGATGCAACTGGATGCGGGCCACATGTTTTCGGATAAGCTCCTGCCGGATAAGATGCCCTCGCCCGAAATGCTTGTCAGGAACAGTTGGGTTGTTCGTGGGTATGATCTGGTTCAGCACGACGTGGCCAATCTTTCTTATCGCGATTTGTATTATGCGCAGGATTTGTTCGAGGTCGAAACGTATCAGCGCATCCGGCGACAGACGCCGGTCATTGATCGCTTCATTTCTGCTAACGTTCGTGCCACGGACGATGCGCATGTGACGCCACGGCCCTATATCATCAGGGAGCTAACGGGGGAGCGATTCCCAGTGCGGGATAATGGTCAACGGACGTGGCGGGTCGGTGTTGTGGGCGTGACCGAACAGCCCAACCGCGATGCAGCGCCAGTCAATGGATTGATCGTTGAAGACCCGTTGGTTGCTTCGCGACGCAGCATTCTGGAGGCGCGGGCGCGTTGTGACTTGCTGGTCGTGCTGGCTTATGTTTCGGATAGCAAGGCGTTCAAGCTGCTTGATCTGAATCCCGAAGTTGACGTGGTGATTATACCGCGCAGTCGGTGGACCCGCACCTATCAGAACGACCGCACTCGGCTCGTGTACGCTGATCCGCAGACAAAAATTCTCGGTCAGTTGCGCGTCTCGGTTGATCAGCAAGGCCGCGTAGTCAACATTGAGGATCGTCCGGTTTTATTGGACGACAAAATTCCGAGTGATCCATCTATTGAAGAGTTTGTGAAGAAGGCAGCCGCAGACATAGAGCAGACGGTCAAGGGGTGGTTGACGCCAATGGCGAATCGGCCGAAGACGCCGGTGGCAGCCGGCCTCTTTGTGACGGCGGAAACATGCGGAGCGTGTCATCGTCGTGAACATGCCCTGTGGGCTCAATCGGCGCATGCTCGCGCGTTCGTTTCGCTGGAGGAAAAGCGTCAGCAGTTTGAGCCTCAGTGCATCGGCTGTCATGTGACGGGGTATCAAGTCGGAGGGTTTCGTCATGCGCTCTGGACGCCTCATTTGGTGAGCGTTCAATGCGAAGCATGTCACGGTCCCGGCCAGCAGCATATTGCTGATCCGATGAAACCTTACGGGAAAGTCGTCACTCCGCAGGCCTGCCAATCGTGCCACACGCCGGAGGAGAGTCCTGGCTTTGATTTTGCCACGGCATGGGAAAGGATTCGACATTGATGGGGATCAAGATGAGGGATTGGCCGCAGCGAGCATTCGTCATGACGATAGGTTTACTACTGGTTTGTTGCTTTCTGCCGCAGATGTTGCTGCGTGCTCAACACAACCTGCCGTCCGCTGAAGGGGTTCTCGTTGTTGTCACAGACCCGCCCGGCGCAGAAGTGATGCTCGATGGTGTCGTGCGTGGGGTGACGGAGCCGGAGCGTGGATTGGTATTGAATGGTCTGAAGTCCGGCGCATATACGCTGGTGGTTCACAAACAATGGCATCGGTCTGTGCAACGCCGAGTGGTGATTGAGCCGGGTAAGCGGACGGTCCTCAATCTGGCGCTTGGGCGACCGATTGGGTTTCTCAGTGTTCGCGCCAGTTTGCCTCATGTGCGAATTGAGGTCAAAGGAATCGGCGTATATCAGCAGGAGCTTCATCGGCAAGAGGTCCCTGTGGGTAAATATCAGGTCAAGATCGAAGGCCCTGGCATCCCTGTCCGTGTGCAGACTGTAGACGTGACGGCTGGTGTAGAAACTGATCTGTTTTTCGATCTCGGTCCTGAGGCTCAACCGAGTAAGCCGGAGATCAAAGTCACGCCGATTGAAATTCCGAACCGTGGTCGCGCGGACCGTCCGTTGTTAAAAGCCGGTGATCGCTACGGCGTGCTCGTTCGAGGGTATTTAATTCCGGAGGTGGTGGCGCTTCCGGGTGGGTCATTCCTGATGGGCAGCGACTCAGGTGGAGAGGACGAAAAGCCGGTTCATGAGGTTTACCTCGATCCGTTTGATATGGGGCGCGTGCTCGTTACCAATGCTCAGTTCAAGGCCTTCTGCGATGCGACAAAACGCGAGTACCCAGCCGACCCGCCTGAATGGGGCAATTACTTCAACGGCTATCCTGACCATCCTGTGGTGAATGTCAGTTGGGAAGATGCCATGGCCTATTGTGAATGGCTTTCAAAGATCACGGGAGCGAAGTATCGGCTGCCGACAGAAGCCCAGTGGGAGTATGCTGCCCGCGGTGGGCTGACAGGTAAGAAATATCCTTGGGGTGACGACGACCCGAAAGGCCGCGCTAACTATTTGGAAGGGCAGATTCCATTTGGTGTGCCGACGACGCGCGTGGCCAGCTATGCACCGAATGGATATGGCTTGTATGACATGGCTGGCAATGTGTGGCAGTTGTGTTGGGATTTTTATGATGTCAGCTACTATCGCAGTGGCAATACCCGAAATCCTCAAGGGCCTCCTGAAGGCGGCAATAGAGTCGCTCGTGGCGGCGCTTGGCTTTACGGTCCGTCGTCTCTTCGGTGCGCTGTTCGATTGCAGGTCTCTCCGTTTATGCAGCATGAGACGATTGGTTTTCGGGTCGCGCTGGTGCGCTCCTGAATGCTGAATCCTCGCATCGGTATGGGCATGTTCTCAGGTTTCTGAAGGCTCCAGATAAACGGCCCGCGCCGCTGGCTGCCACATCAAGAGGGTTAGCATGAGATGGATGGATTGGAGGCTATCATGATGGACACAGTAAGCACGCCCCGAACACAAACAGTCCCACTGTCTCGCAAGGAAATATCAGCTTGGGGCTGCCCAGGTGAACTAACGCGCGCCGCCGCCATACTGGTCTATAAGGCAGTTCGTCAGCAAACCGAGCGACTCTGTCAGCCACTCGCAACGGAAGACTATGTCATTCAATCCGTCCCTGACGTGAGTCCTCCGAAATGGCATTTAGCGCATACCACTTGGTTTTTTGAAACGTTCTTATTGGTCCCGTTTGTGCCACGCTATCATGTTCATCACCTTCAATACGGTTACCTGTTCAATTCATACTACGAGACGGTCGGCACGTTTTATCCACGAGCGCAACGGGGCTTGTTGGCTCGCCCGACAGTCAAAGAGGTCTATGCATATCGAGCCAGTGTGGACGAGCAGATGGGCGAAGCGATTGAGACAGTGGCTGAGGAGCACTGGAAGGAGTTTGCGAGACGGCTGCAACTCGGTTTGAATCACGAGCAGCAACATCAAGAGCTATTGCTGACGGACATCAAGCATAACTTTGCCGTCAATCCGTTGCGACCAGCCTATCATGACGCGCCGGCGCAACCGCAGCGGACGCCCTCGCCGTTAACTTGGTTGGAGTATGCCGGCGGCGTTGAAGAAATCGGCTATGACGGCGATGGCTTCGCGTTCGATAATGAGACGCCTCGACATCGTGTCTATGTTGGCGAATACCGGTTGGCCTCGCGATTGGTGACCAATGGAGAATATCTGGCTTTCATGGATGCCGGCGGATACGAGCGTCCCGAACTCTGGCTCTCGGATGGGTGGCGAGCCGTGAAGGAAAAAGGTTGGAAGGCGCCGCTCTACTGGGAGCAGATAGATGGAGCATGGTGGGTGATGACGCTGGCCGGGATGCAGCGGCTTAACGAACATGAACCTGTCTGTCATGTGAGTTACTACGAAGCCGACGCCTTTGCGCGGTGGGCTGGCAAGCGGCTTCCGACGGAAGCTGAATGGGAGCTGGCCGCGCGCCATCAGCCGATTCAGGGCAATTTTGTCGAATCTGGTCACCTGCATCCGATCGTGGCGGAGCCGGGCGCGACACAGTTGTATGGCGATGTCTGGGAGTGGACGCAGAGTTCCTATAGCCCGTATCCTGGCTTCCAACCTCCTGCCGGCGCGCTTGGTGAATACAACGGCAAATTCATGTGCAACCAGTTGGTCTTGCGTGGCGGCTCCTGTGCAACGCCAATATCACATATTCGACCGACGTACCGGAATTTCTTTTACCCGGCCGACCGCTGGCAATTCATGGGTATTCGGCTTGCTGAGTGAAGCTGTACGAGGGTTAGGTTAAACATCGAACGAGTGGCGCTGGCAATTCATGGGTGTTCAGCTTGCTGAGTGAAGCTGCTTTCCGTAACGCCGTGCACCACTGTTGTGCTGTGCCATAGACGTTCATGCAGGATGATGTTTCCTCTGCCAGATCAACAGCGCGTAGACGGGAATGTAGAGCAGGCAGACGAAAATAATCTCGGATGGGGAGCGATCCCGAACGAAGTATAACAGCACGGCGGCGCTAACCAGATAGAACCACGCAGCGGAGAACTTGACGCACAAAAACGGTAACAGCCAAAGAAAGTACCAAGGATAATGCGGCGTGCTCAGCAGCATGAAAGCCCCCATCAGGAGCAAGCTGCCGTTGACGTGCTGCTGGACTCCTTGCCGATGCAGCACGCGCCAAGCCAGCAGGCTGAGAACGATGATGGCCATGACCACATAGACTTCTGTTGGCATGGGTACGATCAACCGCGCGACTTCCAATGGGAACAGACGTTGACCACTGATGAATCGCTCTTCTCGCAGATAAATCGGCAACGAGCCGATCACACCCATGCCAACGCCTAAGTAGGGCAGATAAGCCAACCCCACTGCGGCCATCAGCGTCACCGGCAGTTTCCAATCCCACTTCCTGTAAAATGCCGGCGCGAGAATAAACGGATAGAGTTTCACCAAGCCGGCCAGGGCCAGAAACAGGCCGGTCAACGCTGGTCGCTCTCGCAGACAAAACAACCAGGCCGCGACGATGAACATGATGGCGGCTGCATCAACGTGGCCGCTATGTGAAAACTCCCACAATGGCAGCGGATGCCAAGCGTAGAGAATCACGCGATTGGCATCCAGCGACAGGGCTCTTAGAATGGCAATCAACATGACGATCACCAGCCCATCGAGGACCACAAGCGTGACTTTCATGCCGCGCAGGCTGTTGCCAAACAGTGTGTATGAACCTAAAAAGACAACTTGCGCTGCCGGTGGATAAATGGTGTGAGCGTAGTCCTTGCGGTTGATTTTCGGGTAGATGTCAGGATCGCGGAAGCGCACGAGAGCTTCGTCAGCGGGGATATAGCGGTAGGGATTGATTCCATGCGCTTGCATCTTTCCATCCCAGACGTAGCGGTAGATGTCGTCAGATAAAACCGGCTCGGTGAGCAGGAGAGCGATTCTGAGCGCGACGGCCACGACTAGGATGATGCGCAAGGATCGCTGTATAGGATTTCTGTTGTGCCAGACCATCCAGCACGCAGCTCCGTAGAGCGCAAGTCCAACAACATAGATAACCATGAACCCCGCGTAGCTGCCGCTGTAATTTGCGATCGGCCAACTCAGAGAGACAACCAACAGACCCATCCCCAGCAGGCTTAAGTTCCCAATGGAGGGTTGAGCGTAAATCACGCGTGATCCGAACGCAGAATGCCCGGTCTTCATCATTCTTCCAATTGCCTCAAAACCTCGCGAGTATGGATCAGATGACCGCTGTCTTGCTTGATCAACTGGCGAAGCTTTTCTACGTCTTCGATCTCGTCAACATCAAATGAAGTCGGTAACAAATGGACGGACAATCCAAGCTTTCGGATTCGCTCCAGTGTGTCGGCCAGAACATGTGCTGTGCTCATTGGGACATAGGAGAACACATCGTGAGCTTCTTTCATGCCAATTAAGTTGTAGCCGCCGTCTTCTGCCGGCGCCAGCACCGTGTCCACGTGTGTTAATGCTGTGAATGCTTCCTCGACCCATTCGCGTCGCATCTGTGGAGCATCAGAACCCATGACGACTACGCGCTGGTAGCCTGCTGCAAGCAGTCTCCGAAAGATATTGAGAAGGCGCTCGCTCAGCCGCGCGCCTTCTTGAGGGAAACAACGGCTACCGGCGCGAACCACGGATGCAAAGTGAGACGAGGGGGGCGTATAGGCCCAATAGAGCGGGCGCGGGTTGTTACCAAACGTCGCTTCGAGGTCGCGGATGAAGGCTCGATATAAGCGACATGCTGGCTCGTCACCGAAGTGCTTTGCCAAACGAGTCTTCACCTGACCGACTTCGGGATATTTTGCGACGATGACGAGCGCCTCCGCTGACTGTGCGTCCATATTGATCATCTCTTTGGTTGGCGACGGCGACATTGTAGCAAATTGGCAAGCGCGCGTCTTGCAGCAAATAGCGTTTTGTCACCCGCTTTCGGAACTCCGTATCAATCAACAATGGCGGCGCGCGTCTTGCAGCGTCTCGCGTTTTCTCGCCCCGGCCTATTTGACAGACTGCACAACGAGGCTTATGATAGCCCTCTATATTTTGCGTTCAAGGAGAGAGGTTGATGGCAGAAAGCAATACCCAAATCAATGTCGAACGAGAAGCGATTGCGGCGCCGCGGCCTTCGATCAACCTGATAGATCGCGTCCTGGGCTACCTGAGTTCGGTTCGGCTTGGTATTACCCTGATGTTGGTGCTGATCTTTTTCTCCATCTTGGGCACTGTCATCATGCAATACAATATTGATGGCTTTGAGAAATACTATGCCTCATTGACGCCGTCCGAACGCCAACTCTATCACACGTTGGGATTATTCGATTTGTACCATACATGGTGGTTCAACACCTTGATGATTTTGTTTGCGCTCAATTTGGTGCTGGTCTCGATTGACATCTTTCCTAAAGCATGGCGATTTGTTGCTGAGCCGGCGGTGCGGGTTACGCCGTCGTTTGTGCGGTCGCAGCCGGTTCATCGTTCATTTCAGTTGAGCAGTGAGCAGGGCGTGATTGAGCGGGTGACTGAAGCGATGCGCGCGCTCCGCTACAAGGTGCAGGTCACACGGGATGAAGCCGGCGTGACGGTCTTTGGTCAAAAGGGTGTTTGGAACCGATTCCTGGTGTTTGTGGTTCATATCGCCGTCATCATCATCTTGGCAGCGGCGTTTGTTGGGAGCCGTTGGGGCTATGAGGGCGTGATCCCGTTGGCGCCGGGTGAGTCAACTAATACCATGCGTATATCCGGCGCGCCGATCCTGGGCATTCCTGATCGCACTCATACGCTGCCGTTCCAGATGGAATGCACTAACATTCGCGTGGACTTAAAAGATCCTGACGGACCGCTGGCGCAGGGCAATTTTCGCAATTGGTATACGGACGTGACGTTCATTAAGGATGGTCGGCGAGAGCCAGCGACAATCTATCTGAACCATCCGTATGATTACGAAGGCTATCGGTTTTTCCAAGCCAGTTTTTCTCCTAATGGTGGCGAAGCTAGCGACGTTACTGTTGATATTCAAGCGCCCGATGGCACGGTCCGCACAGTGAAGCTGGAACGCAATAAACCTGTTACCGTTGACGGCATCGGTCAAGTGACGTTCACCAAATTCCGCGCCAACGTACTGAATGACGCTCCCGAAGCGCAGGATTACAGCCGACCCGTCGCCAACTTGGAGATCGTCAAACCAAGCGGTGAAAAGACCTCAACGGCGGCGTTCACGGCTGAAACGTTGGAGCTGATCAAAAAGCAGAGCGCCATGGCGGAGATGGTCGCCCGCCTCCCTGTTGATGGACACACGTTTGTCCTGAAGGAATTTTCGCGGACCCCAGCATTCCATGTGCTGCAGGTGCAGTATGACCCGGGTGTGGACTGGACATACTTTGGCTACTTCTTGTTGTGCGCCTCGCTCGTGGCGGTGTTCCTCTTTTCGCATGAACGGATGTGGGCCGTGATTGAGAACAAGCCGGATCAGCCGCCTGCCTTGCATCTGGGTGGTCATACCAATCGGAACCAGTTGAGCTTTGAAAACAAGTTCACTCGTTTTGTTGAGCAACTGGGGATTCCGGGCGCTGCGGAAATCACCGACAAGAACAACACGGCGCAGGCCGCGCCGGCTGAGGCTGACGAGAAAAATCCTACTTGATTGCCCGTGCATCAGCCGGCACAATCGCAATGCCGAGTTCTTGAAGTTGCGCTTCGGAGACTTCGCTGGGCGAATCAATCATCAGATCGGTTGCATTGGCTGTTTTGGGAAAGGCGATGACTTCGCGGATGGATTGCTCGCCGGCCAGTAACATCACCAATCGGTCGAGTCCGAGCGCAATGCCGCCGTGCGGTGGCGCGCCGAATTCCAGCGCGTCCAACAGGAATCCAAATTTTTGTCGCGCGCTTTCTTCGGTCAATCCGATTGCGCGGAAGACCCGTTGTTGCACGTCGGGTCGGTGAATTCGAATAGAGCCGCCGCCCAATTCAACGCCGTTGAGCACCAGGTCATAGGCTTTGGCCCGTACCGACGCTGGGTCACTTTCCAGTCGGTCGAGGTCTTCGTCCATCGGCGAAGTGAATGGATGATGCATGGCGTTCCAGCGGTGATCATTCGGGTCCCATTCAAACATGGGAAAATCGGTGATCCAGAGAAAGTTGAACAGCCGTGTGTCAATCAGTGATTCGCGTCGCCCGATCTCCAATCGCAACGCGCCGGCAGCAGATAATGTGTCGTCTTTGCGTCCACCCACCAGCAGAATGGCATCGCCTCGCTGCGCTCCTGCTGCGCGCGCGATGCTTTCGACGCCGATGTCGCCGAGTGATTTCATCAGCGATGATTTAGTTTCCGGCTCTTCCAACTTGATCCAAGGCAGACCGTCCACGTCGTATCGCCTGACCAGTTGAGCGAGTTCGTCCAACTGCTTGCGCGTGTAGCGGGCGCCGCCGGGCACGACGATTGCTTTGACCAAACCGCCCTGCTCAACAGCGCCGGCAAACGGCGTAAACGCGCTTCGTCGGAACGGCTCGGTCAGATCAACCAATTCAAGGCCAAAGCGAGTGTCGGGCTTATCGCTGCCATAGCGGTCCATTGCTTCGGCATAGCTCAGACGGGGAAATGGCGTTTCGACGCGGACGCCGATCAGGGCGCATAGTTGCTGCATGAGGGGTTCGATCAACCCGATGACGTCGTCGCGGGTGGGAAACGCCATCTCAATGTCCAATTGAGTGAATTCCGGTTGTCGGTCAGCGCGCAAATCTTCATCCCGGAAGCAGCGCACAATTTGGAAATAGCGGTCGTAGCCGGCCATGATTAACAATTGCTTGAACAGTTGCGGCGATTGGGGAAGGGCATAAAAGTGCCCCGGATGAAGCCGGCTCGGCACGATGAAATCGCGGGCGCCTTCCGGCGTCGTCTTAATCAGCATAGGCGTCTCGATTTCCAAGAAGCCTTGCTCATCCATATAGCGGCGAATCGCCAGTGCGACGCGATGACGCAGGATGAGATTCCGCTGCATGCGTGGACGACGCAGGTCCAGGTAGCGATATTTGAGTCGGAGTTCCTCACTGGTCTCGGCTTTGCTGTCATTCGCAACAGGAATCGGCGGCGTTTTAGCGGTGTTATGAATGAAGAGCTCGTCGGCGAGCACTTCGATCTCGCCGGTTTCGAGTTTAGGATTGACCGTTTCGGGTGGACGATGCGCAACCTGACCACGCACAGCGATCACGTATTCGCTGCGAAGCTGCTTAGCCAAGCTGTGTGCCTCGGCGTTGCGTTCTTCATTGAAGACGATCTGCGTGATGCCAAAGCGGTCGCGCAGGTCAATGAACGTCAGTGGTCCTAAGTCACGGCGGCGATGTACCCAGCCCGTCAGTACAACTTCCCGTCCTTCATGCTCGGCACGCAGCGCGCCGCAGGTATGAGTTCGTTTCATTTGGGATAAACTGGTTGACATAGCTCTCGATGATAGAACGCGCATCACCGACCGGCATGCCCCTGTTGGGCGTCGGCGCCGATGGATGCGGCTTATGAATTTTTCGACATCTGACCGGATTCGTTCAAATACGCATCCTTCAAGTAGAGATAGCTCTGGCAAGCCATTTCCATGCGCATGATGTCATCGTCGTTTAATGGACGAATGGCCTTCGCCGGTGAGCCCACAGCGAGCATGCGCGGCGGGATGACTTGCCCTGGGGCAACCAACGCTCCGGCAGCAACGAATGCCTGTTCTTCAACGACAGCGCCGTCCAAGACAATAGCTCCCATGCCGATCAGTGCACGGTCTTTCACCGTGCATCCATGCAGCACCACGTTGTGCCCGACGGTCACATAGTCACCGACAACCACAGGATAAATGCCTGTGACCACATGGAGCGTCGAGTTGTCCTGGATATTAGAGTGGCTGCCAATGCGAATAAAATACAAGTCGCCGCGAAGAACCACGCCCGGCCAAATCGAGCTGTTCTCACCGATGTGGACATCTCCAATGACGGTTGCTTGCTCATGAACAAAAGCAGTCTGTGCAATCTGCGGGTAGATGCCGTTAAACGGATGAATCATACGGGCGGAAACCCTAACACACCGGCTTGGAAGCTGGCAAGCTCGGTGGGTTGGGATAACAGTTCGGGGATGCACTGCAAAGGCGCAAAGGGTACAGAGAAAACTCGCTGAATATGGGATTGCCTCAGCACGCGGCGCGGCCGCTCGGTGAAATGCTAAGATTGCACGTCCAGCACATCATAGCGCGTGAGGATGCCAATGATCCGGCCATACTCCTGAACCAGCACAGCCGGAGAGTTTTTCAGACAACTGATCGCACGTTCCGTTTCCAGGTTCCCGCTGAGCACGGGGAACGGCGCTTCCATCACCTCGCTGACCGGTGCGTTGATCAATTCGCGGTTCTTGACGACTTTGCTCAGCAGTCGGCTTTCGCGCACGCTGCCGACAGATTCGCCGCCTTCCAGCACGGGCAGTTGCGACAAGCCATAGGTGTTCATCTTTTGCAGGGCATCGCTGACCAGATCAGTGGGCGCGACAGCAACCAGACTGGGCGTCATCGTTCGATCCTTGGTCTGCACCAGCAAGCCGAGTGTCATTTTGTCGAAGCCGAACATACGTTTCTCTCTCATCCACTCATCGGAGTGGAACTTCGTCAGGTAGCGTTCGCCGGTGTCACAGACGATGAACACGACTACATCGTTCTTAGAAAGTTGCTTGGCTATTTTCAGGGCCACCCAGGCATTCGTGCCGGTGCTGCCGCCGCAGAAAATACCTTCTTCACGACCGAGTCGTCGCGCCATGTGGAATGAGTCTTGGTCGGTGACATTGATAATCTCGTCAATGTATTCCATGTGGACGTTGGCCGGGATAATTTCTTGACCGATGCCTTCGACCAGATAAGGTGACGCTTCGGTCAATCGGCCGGTCTCTTTGTAGGTTTTGAAGACAGAACCATACGGGTCGGCGCCGATGACTTTAATTTTCGGATTTTTCTCTTTCAAGTATCGCCCGACGCCGCTGATAGTGCCGCCGGTGCCGATGCCTGAGACGAAATGGGTGATGCGACCGTCAGTTTGTTCCCACAGCTCTGGCCCCGTTGTTCGGTAGTGCGCTTCGGGATTAGCCGGATTGCCGTATTGGAATACGAGTATGGCGTTGGGAGTTTCTTCAGCGATACGCCGGGCCACGCTGACGTAATGATCGGGCGTGCCCGGCTTGGCCGCCACTGGTGTGATCACGACATCGCCGCCCAGTGCTTTCAGGTAACGGACTTTTTCTTGACTGCACTTGTCTGTCATGACGAAGATGGCTTTATAGCCGCGAATTGCGCAGACCAACGCCAATCCAATGCCGGTATTGCCACTGGTGGCTTCGACGACCGTGCCGCCCGGCTTGAGGCGACCTTCACGCTCAGCGGCGTCAATCATGGCAATGCCGATGCGATCTTTCACACTCCCACCAGGATTGTGAGACTCCATCTTGGCTAGCACGAGTGCATCTATGCCACGAGTGAGTTTGTTGAGCTTGACAAGCGGCGTGCGTCCGATCAGTTCCAGAACGCTATTTTTATAATCCATAGGCTTCCTCTCAGGCGATTGGCTTAATCTGGTTGGCTTAGCGTAGACAATCATGCGACAAAACGCAAGCTGCGTGAACGCGTCAACGTTGGTTGGATTGAGTGGACGTTTAACGCAAGCTGCGTGAACGCGTCAACGCTAGTTGCATTGAGTGGACGTTTAAGCTAGTCTGTTGCCTCAATTCAACAAAGGAGCATCAACATGGAACTCTTTCCGCCGATTGAACCCTATAACGAATTCTACCTGAAGGTGTCCGAGTTGCATACCATTCATGTTGAGGAATGCGGCAATCCGCAGGGCAAGCCGGTCGTCTTTTTGCATGGCGGGCCGGGCGGGGGCATTGATCCAATCTATCGCCAGTATTTCAATCCGGAGAAGTGGCGCATTGTGCTCTTTGATCAGCGTGGTTGCGGCAAGAGCACGCCATTTGCCGAACTGCAAGAGAATACGACGTGGGACCTTGTCTCGGACATTGAGCAAATTCGTATGCGCTTGAACATTGATCGTTGGGTCGTGTTCGGCGGCAGTTGGGGCAGTACGTTGGCGTTGGCCTATGCAGAGACGCATCCGGAGCGGGTCAAGGGGCTGATCCTGAGAGGCATTTTCTTGCTGCGTCGGAAAGAGCTGCTCTGGTTTTATCAAGAGGGAGCGAATTGGATTTTCCCCGACGCATGGGAGCATTATCTGAAACCGATTCCGCCGGAGGAGCGCGGCGACCTGATGCAGGCCTTTTACAAGCGTCTCACCAGTGATGATCCCGAGGTGCGATTGGAAGCCGCCAAGGCCTGGAGCATCTGGGAAGGCAGCACGAGCAAATTATTTCCCGACCCGGCGCTCATTGAGAAGTTTGGCAGCGACGAATTTTCTTTGGCGTTTGCGCGAATCGAGTGTCACTATTTTGTTCACGGTGGCTTTTTGCAGACAGACGATCAGTTGCTCCGGCATGTGGATCGCATCCGGCACATTCCCGGCGTCATCGTGCAAGGTCGCTATGATGTGGTATGTCCGATGACTTCAGCCTGGGACCTTCATCGGGCGTGGCCGGAAGCTGAGCTTCATATCATTCCGGATGCCGGCCATTCGATGACCGAGCCGGGCATTCGAGCCAAGTTGGTTGAGTACACCGAAAAATTCAGTGAGCTATAGGAGTTTGGTTATGCTCTCCAGTAGCGTCTGTTGCCGAAACGGAAAATCCGCAGACAGAGTGGCCTGGAGCGCCTTGCTGCGCATGGTTGCCGGCTGGTTTGTGGCAGGGGTATTGAGCACCGCTTGTGCCGACACCAAACAGTCACCCACAGCATCGTCTTCACCGGTTGCAGCGCCGCCGGCGGCGCAAACCAGCGCCGATGGCGCGATTCAACCGGCTGTCTCTACTCCACCATCAGGCGCGCCGGCCATGCAGACGATGGAAGTTGCCAAAGCCGTCATGGTGACCGTGCAGTTAGACTTCGGTCCCCGTGTCCCCACCATCGCCGAGGCGCTTCAATACATTGAACGACGCTATGTGCCTGATGACGGGCAGGGCCGCACGTTTGCCATCCTCGATGCTTACGGCGGGCCGACACCGGACGGAAAACTACACATGTCCATGCACGTGAGCAGCGAAAAGCCGGGACTCGGTTCGCTCGTCTTCAAAAAGACAGGCGAAATCCTATGGCAAGCTCGTATCCTGCCCGGCGCGCGCGTGGGCGGTCCGAAGAATCTCGGCATTTTGATTGACAATGGAGCAGGCAAGTCGCTGGTCGTGGATGGCTCGAACAATCCGGCGTCGGTGCTGGATGCCCGGATTCAAGGCTCCAACACGCTGGTCCGGGATATATGGCCGGACGGCGCCGAACGTGAAGTCACGTTCATCTACAGCGCCTGCGGTTGCCCGGTCAAAGCAATGGTTAAACGTGTTGGCGACAGAACAGTGCGCACCAAGGAACTGCCGGTGATGTTCCCCGATGATCCACCCGCCATGCAAGTCATCTCGCAGCTCATGCGGTGGTGATCATTCATCGTTGGTTTCACCAGTCGCTGCTGCGCTGGCTACGATGGCAGTTCCAGAGATCATGGGGTGGTGATCATTCATTGTTGGTTTCAACGCCTGCGGCCAGTTCTCTCAGATAAGCCACAAACTGCTCGATTTCCGAGGTCAATTGGGCACTCACCTGGTTGATCTTTTGGACGAGCCGGGCAATTCGATCCGGGTCCAGCTCAAGCCCGTAGATGTTTCTGACGACATGGCGGAATCCAAGATATTCTGCAAGTTGTTTTTCTAATGACAGACTCATCACGGCGGGTCTGACTTGAGGGACATCCAACGCCATGCTTTGAAGAAGTCGAATCTGCCAATCGAACGTGCGTGGCCGACCGCCATTGATCTCCACGGCAATCTTCTCAAAAAGCCGTTCACAGCCGGTATAAAAAATTATGAAGCTGCAAAGCAGCACTTTCCAGAAAGTGGCCATGATCTTCCGGGGGAGCCGACTGCGCTTTTTCCCACACGTGTTGGAGTTCTTGAGCAACTCTGCGCACAAAGCGCAGTTCATCTTCAATCTCTGCAGCCAGTGTCAGCCAGCGTTCATGTTGCTTCATAGAGCGCCACCCCCTCCGCTTTGATTCGACGCTGAAAATAGCCGTAGCAGCTCTCAAGCGGTTTCAGGTCAACTGGAATATCGGTCAGCTCCCTCACCTCGGCCAAGGCATGGAAGTATTCTGCTGGGTCTAGCCGTTCGACTGCCAAATCAATATCCGAATCAAGCTGAAGTCGGTCTTTTACAACCGAGCCAAATAAGATCACCCGTCGCACGCGGTATCGTTCAGCCAGAAATTGGGCAATGCGTTGAGCGTAAGCCCACGCTTGCTGCTGGCGTCGCTCGGCGGCTTGCCGTTTTTGTCGAAGCCGTCGCCGCCAGCCTTCAATTTAGGATTTATATCGTTCGACGTTCGATTCCGACATACACATGCTTATCGTTCCCGCCTGCCTCAGTGGCCTGGGTTGGGTTTGGATATCGTATTGGCTTCGGACTTGTCGTCACCTTTGCTGTCGCGGCCGTGGCCACTGGTGCCACCGTCAGGCGGGACCCTCAAGCGTTGAGCGATTGAGTCATCATTTTCCGCAGCACTGTTTGCAAGATGCCGCCGTTCCGATAGTAGTCTACTTCGACGCGGCTGTCTGCCCGAGCCACAGCCGTGAAAATGATTTCGCTGCCATCGGCGCGTCGCGCTCGAATCGTGATTTCTTTACCCGGCGTCAGCGTGGCTACACCTTCGATGTCGTAGATTTCTTGACCGGTCAAGCTGAGCGTCTTGTAATTTTCGCCCGGCTTGAATTGGAGCGGCAGCACGCCCATGCCGACAAGATTGCTGCGATGGATGCGTTCGTAACTTTCCGCGAGGACGGCTTTCACGCCCAGTAGGAATGTGCCTTTGGCCGCCCAGTCGCGCGAGCTGCCTGCGCCATATTCCTTGCCGGCAATGACCAGCAGCGGCGTCCTCTCCTGCTGATACCGGAGCGAAGCTTCGTAGATCGTCATCTGCTCGCCGCTGGGCAGATGAATCGTCACGCCGCCTTCCGTGCCGGGGACGAGCAAATTCCTCAGTCGGATATTGGCGAACGTGCCACGAACCATGACTTCATGATTGCCGCGACGCGCGCCGTAGCTGTTGAAGTCTTTTGGCTCAACGCCACGCTCGATCAGATAACGGCCAGCCGGTGTCGTAGTGGGAATTGAACCGGCCGGCGAGATATGGTCTGTGGTGACCGAATCGCCGAGCATCACCAACACCCGCGCACCGTGAATATCGGCCAGCGGCGCTGGCTCCGGCGTGAGGTTCTGGAAAAACGGCGGTTGTTGAATGTAAGTCGAATCCGCGTCCCACTGGTAGAGGTCGCCTGTAGGAGCCGGCAATGCCGCCCATTGTTCATCGCCCTGGAAGACGCTTGCATATCGTTCTTGGAACATGGCCGGGCTCAGGACACTGCTCATCGTCTGACGAATTTCGTCCTGCGATGGCCAGATGTCGCGTAAGTAGACGGGCTGGCCGTTTTGATCGTGGCCGATAGGCTCGTTGTTCAGATCAATGTTCACTGTTCCGGCCAGCGCATAGGCGACGACCAGCGGAGGCGACGCTAGGTAACTCATCTTGGCGAGCGGATTGATGCGCCCTTCAAAATTCCTATTGCCGCTCAACACAGCCGCGACGACCAGGTCGTGTTCTCTGATTGCTTTAGCCACAGGCTCTGGTAGTGGCCCACTGTTGCCGATGCAGGTTGTACACCCATAGCCGACCAGATGAAATCCCAATGCATCCAGATAGGGCGTCAATCCGGCTTTCTCCAGATAATTCGTCACCACACGTGATCCGGGCGCCAGGCTAGTTTTCACGCTCGGCTTGACCTTCAATCCACGCTCGACAGCTTTCTTGGCCAGCAATCCGGCACCGAGCATCACCGATGGATTCGATGTGTTAGTGCAACTGGTAATCGCTGCAATGACCACTGAACCATCCGTCAGTGTATCTTTGTTACCGTTCATCTGAACCTCAATCTGAGGCGATGTGGCACGGTTTTTCAGGAACGTCGGGAGCACCTCGTGCACCGACGATTTCATGTTGCGCAGCGGCACACGATCCTGAGGCCGGCGCGGCCCAGCGAGCGATGGTTCAACAGTGTTCATGTCTAGTTCAATTGTGTCGCTGAACATCGGGTCTGACATCTGATCGGTGCGCCAGAGTCCTTGCTCTTTGCAATAGCGTTCGACCAGATCAATCAGCTCATGACTTCGTCCGGTCAAGCGCAGGTAATTGAGCGTTTCGTCATCAACCGGGAAGAAGCCCATCGTCGCGCCGTATTCCGGCGCCATGTTAGCCACGGTGGCGCGGTCGGCCAGACTCAACCGGCTCAAGCCCGGCCCGTAGAATTCGACGAACTTGCCGACAACACCCTTCTGGCGCAACATCTGGGTGACGGTCAGTACCAGATCGGTGGCGGTCGCCCCTTGCGGCAATTCGCCGGTGAGCTTGAAGCCCACGACTTCAGGGATGAGCATGTAAAGCGGCTGAGCCAGCATGCAGGCCTCAGCCTCGATGCCGCCGACACCCCAGCCGAGCACGCCCAGTCCATTAATCATCGTCGTATGCGAGTCAGTGCCCACGAGCGTATCAGGGAAGGCCACCATCCGGCCATCCAGATGGCGGAGCTGGACGACGCTGGCCAGGTATTCTAAATTCACTTGGTGCACAATGCCCGTGCCCGGCGGAACCACGCGGAATCCCTCGAAGGCTTGCTGCGCCCAACGCAAGAACATGTAGCGTTCGCGATTGCGTTCGTATTCCAACTTCACGTTCGCTTGGAAGGCTGTCGCTGAGCCAAAGAAATCAACTTGAACCGAGTGATCAATCACCAAATCAACCGGCACGACCGGATTGATGCGTTTCGGGTCGCCGCCAAGTTGGTGCACGGCGGTCCGCATCGCTGCTAAATCGGCAACGCAGGGCACACCGGTGAAATCTTGCAGAATGACACGTGCCGGGATAAATGGGATCTCGCGCGCCTCAGGCTGAGGTTGCCAGCGCGCTAATGCAGTGACGTCATCTTCGGTGACCAGATGACCATCACAATTTCGTAGAACATTCTCCAGAAGAATTTTGATTGAGATGGGCAGGCGCCCCAGATCGGACAAGCCCAGCTCCGTTAGGCGATGAAGACGGTAGTAATGAATCGAACCATGCAAAACTGCGAGTGCGTCAAACGGGTTATGCATTTTTATAACCTCCCATTGGTTATTCGTCAGTTGTTGGAGTAAACGTAAAGTAGCACAAATCAGCGGCGATGTCATCGGAACAACGCCCGCTTGCAAGCGCGTGCAACGAACCAATAACGTGATGCTGCGCGGTCAACGCGCTGGAGACCACGGCCGCCTCGCCTCCTCCGACCCTTTTGATCTGCGAGACTCATGCTTCCTGATGAAAAAGTTTTTTGTCGGCGTGAAGGATTTTTCCCGTTGATTTACGTCTTTTATGACGAGGGCAGAACATGCGCTCACATGTTCCGATGGAGCTTCTTGTGAGAGAACTGAAGGCCAACCAGCCGCCAAACGACGCGAGTGCTTGCCGGTCATCCACCGCGTTTATTTGGATTTTGGATGAAACAGGGAGCAGATATGAAAAGGGGAGCAGGTTTGACTGACATCAAATCGAAGTTGGGATGAAACAAGGGAGCAGATATGACTGACATCAAAGTCGCATTCTGGAATTTGCAAAATCTGTTTGACATCACAGCATCGCCAATCGCCGCGGACATGGAATTTACGCCGGCTCACGGGTGGACTCAAGCCGCGCTCGACGCCAAAATCAACAACCTCGCCCAGATCATCAATCTCATGCACGGCGGGCAAGGGCCGGATTTGCTCGGGATATGCGAGATTGAGAATGAAGCGTTGGTCAACCGGTTGATTGCGGCGACCGGTCGGACCGACCTCAAGGTTGCCGCCTACCAGGATAGCCCTGATATTCGCGGGATTGATGTCTCACTGATTTACTCCGATCGAGTCTTTCAACAGGATCAAGGAGCTGCCAGTCACCTTGTGCACCTGCGCTATCCGACCCGTGATATTTTTGAAGTGCCGCTAACGGTCAAAGCGAATCAAGCCAAGCTGCGCGTCTTGGTGAACCATTGGCCGTCGCGCCGACAGGGTCGGTGGGAGACCGAGCCACTGCGGATCACCGTGGCTGAACATTGTGGTCGGCTGATTGATCAATATCTAAAACTAAAGCGCGACGATTTCCTCGCGTTGCCCAATACGCCAGCCAGTCTGACTCATTTGAACACACTGTGGAACCGAAATGTGATTGTCATGGGAGATTTCAACGACGAGCCGTTTGATCGAAGTCTGCTTGAATATCTGCAAGCGACCAAAGACCTCGATCTGCTCGAAGAGGCTATCAAAAAGGGCAGCGGCGGCAATCAAATTCCTACAGCCAAGACCTATCTTGGCAAGAAAGCGTACTTGTTTAACTGTATGTGGGCGAGCTTGGGTCAATCTGACACAGGTTCGTTTTATTTCGGTGGCGATCAGGATACGCCGAAGCCATCACATACGATGAACCTGTTGGATCAGTTCATCATCTCGCGTGGGTTGTATTATGGCGAACAAGGGTTGAAGTTGAATCTGCCGTCAGTGGAGATTTTCACGCCGCCGATGATGACCACGCCAAGCGGTCGTCCGCGACCATTTGATCGCCATACAAAGAAAGGCTACAGCGACCACTTTCCAATCCAGTGTGTGATCCAGATTGTGTAAGTGAGTCACCAGCGGGGCCTTCCCAGTGGCACTGGCAATCCGCGTAAGGCGGTTGATCCAGGCCATGTGAGCTGAGTCACCAGCGGATGATTTGGCGCTACCCTGCATCTCTATGGCACGAAGCATTTCACTTGGCATGCTGACTATCAGCGCTTACTGTCCAAACAAATCCCAAGGAGGAACTATGCAGAGCAGTCGCACTCCATTTCATTGTTTCGTTCCACCGCACATCCTCGATCACATGATCGAATCACCAGACCCGCAGATTCGCCGCCAGGCCGTTGATACCATCGCGGTGGGAGCAGAAGCGCGAGCCATGCGGGCAACCTTACGTACGCTGCCGATCATGGCTGCGATTCCTTCACCGGCAGCGACCAAGTATCGTCTGATATATGACATGAAGCAAAAGCGGTCTCCACTGCCCGGCAAGTTGGCGCGGTCTGAGGGAGAGCGGAAAGTGAAAGATCAGGCTGTCAATGAGGCTTACAACAACGCGGGGCACGCTTACGATTTTTACAAGAAAGTATTCAATCGGAATTCAATTGACGACCAGGGGATGGCGCTAATCGCATGTGTGCACTACGGTCGCCGTATCAATAACGCGTTTTGGAATGGCGAGCAGATGCTTTACGGCGATGGCGATGGAACCATCTTCGTTGGGTTCACCAAGTCATTGGATGTAGCTGGCCATGAAATGACGCATGGCGTCCTGATGTATGAATGCAATCTGATTTACCAGGGCGAGCCGGGCGCGCTTAACGAGCATTTCGCCGATGTGATGGGCACGCTGATCGAACAGTGGCGCAGGAAAGAAACGGTCGAGCAGGCCAACTGGCTCATCGGTGATGAAATCATGGGGCCTGGCGTCACGGCCAAGGCGATCCGAACTATGAAAGCTGAGAGAGCTTACGAGAATGATCCGATCCTGGGCACTGACCCACAGCCCAAACACATCAAGCACAAATACACTGGACAAGCTGACAACGGCGGTGTACATATCAACTCCGGCATTCCCAATCATGCTTTTTACCGAGTGGCGATCGAGCTGGGTGGGTATGCCTGGGAAAAAGCCGGCTCGATCTGGTACAAAACAATGAGAAAGCTACACGCCAAAAGCAATTTCCAAGAAGCCGCTCAAACCACTTATCTGGTGGCAGGGGCAGACTACGGCAGGGGCAGTAAAGAACAAAAGGCAGTGAAAGCCGCTTGGGCGGCTGTAGGGATTTACGTGTGACCGTTTGCGGTCACTGACACACAAGGTGAAGCGATGAAGGTGACTTTCCGACAATCTGGGGGCTTTGCAGGGCTGACCATGGAATGCGAGCTGGACACAAACCAGTTGCCCGGCGATGAGGCCAAAACGCTGCGCTCGCTGGTCAAGCGGAGTAAGCTGGAGACAATCAAAAAAGCTCGACCGGCTAAAACCCCTGACGCGATGACCTACGAACTGACGGTCGAAACGAGCGAAGGTCTCTATCATGTTTCCTTCGATGACCTGAACGTGCCTCAGGCCGTCGAACCGCTGCTCAGTTTTTTGCAGCGTCGAGCCAAGCCCCGTCCGCCGAGATAAGGCTGCTCAGTGTTGGTTTACCACGTCGGCGCTCCGCCGGTGCCGGTAGTGGTGTTTTTGCAGTCTGCAAGTCGTTCCCTCTTGTCGCTTGGTTGTATTGAGGAACAAGTGATGAAGCAGTCAGATCTTCGCCGATTCAAAGACCTTCCACCAAAACGACGCGCGTTGCAGGCGCTCCTGTTCGGCGCTGAACTTCATAAAGCACGCCCAAAGAAAATGGCGAAAGGTCAATTGCCGCACGCGTTGAAGACTGACGCGCTTGGCGTCGCCGGTCCTGTGCTGGAAAAATTGCATGGCGTGGCCAGGCCGGTGACGAAGACGGCCCCGACGCTGCATGGCATACTGAAGAAGAAGGCGACGAAGAAAGCTAGCGATGTCGTCTTGTCGCCGCGCGAGCGAAAAGCGCACGCGATAGCCGCGCTGCGAAAAACCAAAGGAGAGACCATCCACGACGTGGCATTGCGCCAGTTGGCCGTCGGCATGTTTGATCGTGATCCGCTGGCTCGCGCCTGCGCCGCCTATGCCTACTGGCAGGCCACGCAGGCTGATCACGTCGTTGTTCCTATCTTGCGGAAGGTCTTGAAGGAAAGTAAAACGCTGGAGGAATTCGAGGTCGCGGCGCATTGTCTGGCCAAGATCAATCCCAAGCTCGTGAAGCGATACATGGGGCCGGCCAGATACGACAAGCCGGTGAAGATGAAGCGTCGAGTCAAAGCTTTGACAGCAACCATCCCCGCTTCTATGACAGTCATCATTCACGGCACGTTCGCTGCTCCGCAAGACGACGACACGAGACCGCGATGGTACGCTCCCGGTGGCGATTTTCACCAGTACGTCAAGCAGCATCTTTACGCCGATGTGTACAGCGGCGCCGATTATTTCTTCTGGAGTGGGCGCTACGCAGCCACCGAGACCGGCCTGCGCAATATCTGGAGAGAAGCGGCCAAGAAGCTCCTCCAGTGGTGTCAGGCTCACCCGGCGCAGATGTACCGGTTCCTGGCGCACAGCCACGGCGCCAATGTGGTCAATATGGCGACGGCGATAGGACTGCAAGCCTGTACGTTGATCCATCTGAGTCCGCCGGTGCGGCCTGACCTGCTGCCGGTCATGGCGAACATCTCTAGCCGACGCTTCTTCACAATTCGACCTCGAATTGATCTGGTGGTGACCATTGACGGCGGGTGGCAGGATTACAAGAACACGTCGGTCAAGACGTTCGAGACTCGCAAAATTTGTTCACTGATTGGCCATGATGATTCTCATGATCCGACCATCTGGCAGCAAAAAGCGATGCCGCAACTGATCCAAGGTGTTTGCTAGGAGAATCGCCCGCGAGTTCCCGATCGTCACGACGGATGAAAAGTTTGTGGGAACCGTCACTGCCCAACCCCACCGCGCCTTGAGGAGGCGCCACCGCTGCTGCATCGGCTCGTTCATGCTGTCCAATCGCTGGCTACGAACACGCCCGTCTCTGCGCGTCTGCAACGCGCCACTGCTGCTCGCGCGGCTGTTGCGGGACGTTGCACGTCTGGCAACGTTGTCCGGGGCCGCTTGCACGGCCTCCGAATCCTAACCAACCATCATGACGGTGTCATAGAAATTGGCACGGCAAATCGGAGCGTGCGGCTTGGGAATTCTGCTCCTGCTCTCCATGTCGCTTCATCAAACATGGCCTTTCTTCGGGCAATGGCACTAAATTGGTCACCTTGGTGGACTCCTCATACCGAGGGCGGTTCGCTTCATCAAACATGGCCCTTTTTCCGGACTACTGGTATCAACCTCATCAATTGGCTACAACCGGCGCCGGTGGTGCTGCTGTGTGACGAAATGGGCACAAACTGGCTGGGCGCGGGCGGCACAGGCCGTGACCGGTTCAACGCGCTCAGAATCATTCAATTTTCCGGGGCCTGAGCACGCGCTGGTCAAGGCTCAGCAGCATAGGAGTTCAGCGCGCTCGAATTTGTTCAATTTTTCGACGCACCTCTTGAGCATCAGGGGCGTTAGGCAATTCGTTCAAATAAGCTTCAGCATGAGCCAAAGCTTGATGCTTGTTTCCTTTTCGCAGATAGAGGTTGGCCAAGTACAAATGCACAAAAGCGCCTTCTGGTGGGAAACTGAGCTCAATTGCTTTCTTCAAGCATTGTTCAGCGCGGTCCAATTCTCCTGTCTGCATCAGGCTGACTCCAGTCCAGGTCAATGCCTGCCAATGAGTCGGCGCCAGTTGCAGGGCTCGATCCAGATGGACGAGCGCCGCTCTATACTCGTGTTGTTGGGTGAGCAGGTAGCCTAAGTTGATATATGGTTCGGGCAGTGTTGGCTGAGAGCTGACAGCCCGCAGGAATTCCGTATAGGCTTCTTGCAGCCGACCCATCCGGAGATACTGCACGCCAAGATCATTGCGTGCTTGCGTGAAGTCGGCATGGAGTTCCAGCGCCCGTTGCAGGTGCTGAATCGCTTTTTCTCGTTGACCTTTGGCCGATGCTTCAACGCCTCGTTGATATTCACGCCGGGCTGATTTCGGGATGTTTTTTTGCAGTTCAGCCGCCGATATGACGCCTGACCTCGGATGCCGAGCGACGTGATGCTCTTTGGGTCGCAGGTAGACGTCACGAGTTTCGATGGCATCTCGGTCATAGTAGAGCTCGATTCGCTCAATCGTCGTTTCGTATTGTTCGTCCGCTTCGACGACCAGCTCATAGGTTCCATTTGGCAAGTCCTTCAACTCGAAGAAGCCCATCCCATCGGTGTAGCCTTCGCCGATGATTTCGTGTGTGCTTCGGCGGAGGATGAAGCGGATGTTGCGGTCAATTTCGCGTCCGCTGGGCTGACGGATGCGTCCGCGAATCAAGTGCCGAGGTCGTTGCTGCTGAGTCCGGTCAAGCGGATTGCTAGGGGGATTATCGGTGTTTTGTTGCAAAGGCTCTAGGGAGGTTGGGCTAGAAACGAGCAGCAGCAAGATCGCCAAAACAACGCTCATACGAATGACCCGTCAAAAAAGAGAACGCGCGGGTGACGCCGCGCGGCTGTTAGCTATCAGCGCATATACCGGCCCAATGTCCAACGGCTGCCTTCCATCTGATCGTTTGTTGTGCATTGTCGCGCATAGCCGGGTGCTTCAGAAAAAGAGTATTGCGTCTACAATGAAGCCCTTTAAGCTCAAAACAGGGGCTTCAATTTTGTATAGGTGGTCGCCAAGTCTTCAGGCAAAACCCGCGTTTCGCCAATGGTGGTCATGAAATTGGTGTCGCCGTTCCAGCGTGGCAAAACGTGCAGGTGAAAGTGATCGGCGACGCCCGCACCTGCGGCGCGGCCCAGGTTCATACCCAGATTGTAACCATGCGGATGATAGACTTGCTCCAGGATTGTTAAGCACCGTTTGGCCAAGTCCATCATTTCGTCGGTCACCGGTTTGGGTGCATCGGTTGGCGACGGCACGTGCATATACGGGGCAATCATCAGATGTGCTGTGGTGTAAGGAAAGAGGTTCATGATCACAAAACTTTCCTGGCCGCGGAACAGGATATAAGCTTCGTGATCTTCACGCTGAGGCGCTTGGCAAAAGATGCAAGCGGACACAGTTTCTGCGGTAGCAACGTAGTGATACCGCCACGGACTCCACAAAAATTCCATGACGTTACTCGTTGATGATTTCTTTCAACGCCTTTCCGGGTTTGAAGTAAGGGGTCCGTTTCGACGGAATACTGACCGGGGTGCCTGTCTTAGGATTGCGGCCTTGTCGTGGGCCACGCGAACGGAAGCGGAACGATCCAAAGCCACGCAGCTCGATGCCTTCGCCCCTTTGCAACGCGGCTACGATATGCTCGAAAACCGTTTCCACAATCACCTGAGCGTCCTTTTTGGCCAATTCGGCCACGCGAGCGACTTCTTCCACCAGATCGGCTTTGGTCATTGTCTTGCGGTCTTTGGCCGGCATGCCGCTGGTCATCGCCGATGTTGCCGATGGTGACTGTTCCGTCTGGATACCCCCCATCATGTTTGGAAATTGCGTTTCATTCATAATGTCCCTGTCTCCCTCAAGCTGACGCGCGTAAATTAGCAAAAATTCTCGGTGATGGCAAGGGAAAAAATCTTCAACTTCAAAACATTCAGAGTGTTTCAGGTGAAGCGACCGATTCGATGAGCCAGCTCAAGTAGCTACTAGAGCCATCCACAATCGGTAAGGCAATGATTTCCGGCACCTCATAGCTATGGCCGTGACGGACAGCTTGCTCCAGTTGGGCAAATCGCTCGCGGGTTGTTTTGGCGATCATCAGCGCTTCAGGATCGCGGCAGACTTGGTTCTTCCACCGATAGATTGAAACAACGTTGGGGACGATGTTGACGCAGGCCGCTAATTGTTTGTTAACCAATTCTTGGGCAATGCTTTCAGCTTCTTCCAGGTGGGCTGCGGTCATCAACACGATGATGGGCTCGGCCATAGTTCCTCCTACTTCAACTGTACAGGCTCATCGTCCGCGTCAATAATCGGACCGGATCATCTACGTTCAGTGCTTGTTTGACATAAAAGGCTTCGCCATGTTCGACATCAATGATGGCTCCATAGTAACGTTGTCGCGCCTCGACGCGCCGAAGGAAACTTTCGGCGCTGAGCATAGTTTCCGGCTCGGCACTGTTCGGGTTATGAAATTGTGATTCGTAGCATTTAATGGCCTCCAGTTTCTGGGCGGCTACGTCAGTGATGTCAACGACAAAACTCGGAGCGACGCGATGGGGGAAGAGAAAATAGGCCACCGCGTTGGGCCGGTGCCGCGCCTGGCCTGCCGCTGGATCGTAATTGACCAACCCGGCCAGATGAGCCGCTGCCGTGACGACCCGACTGGTTTGGGCATGGTCTGGATGCGGGTCGTCCCAGTAGTGGGTGAACACCACAGCCGGGCGGTATTGACGGATGAGGCGCACCACGGCCACGCGCGCTGCGTGCTCATCCAGCAGATGCGCGTCGGCAAGTCCAACGTTATCACGCACCGTCAGACCAAGCACCGTTGCCGCGCGCGCGGCTTCACGAGCCCGAACCTCCGGTGTGCCACGCGTGCCCCGTTCGCCCCGTGTCATATCGGCGACGCCCGTTTTGTAGCCTAATTGGGCTAATTTGATCAATGTGCCGCCCACGGATAACTCGGCATCATCCGGGTGTGCGGCAATCACCAAAACATCAAGCTGGGTGTTACTCATAGTTCATTTAGTGTGATGAAATAGCCGTTGATTGTTTACTGAGCGATGCTGCTTGTGAGGCCTCCGGCTGCTCAACGAAATTGAGCTTTGTTCGGACCAAGTAAATCGGCTTATTCTGCGATTCGTGATAGGTTCTGACCAACATCTCAGCAATCAGTCCCAACAAGATGACCTGAATCCCCAGCATAAACATGATCATGGCCAGAAGCGTCAATGGCGTGCGAATAAAGCTGGTTCCCAGGACAAATTTTTGATAGACAGCGCCAACCGTGGCCAGCATGGACAAACTGAAAGCCAACAAGCCGGCTGTGCCGAACACATAGAGCGGCTTTGTCATGTAACTCATCATGAATTTAATCGTGATCAGATCAAAGATGACTTTCAACGTGCGCCAAAGCCCGTATTTGGATTGACCGGCCGTTCGTGGATGATGTTGTACGACGACCTCTGTGACACGTCCGCCCGACCAGGAGGCGTAGATGGGAATAAACCGGTGCATCTCGCCGTAGAGCCGGAATGCCTTCAGCACATCGCGCCGGTACGCTTTCAGCGTGCATCCATAATCGTGTAAGGGAACGCCGCTAATCAGCGAGATCAATTTGTTTGCAATGGCCGAAGGGAGCTTTCGCGTCAGCCAAGCGTCCTGCCGATCTTTCCGCCAGCCGCTAACCACATCGAACCCTTGCTCAAGCACGTCAAGCAATCGCGGAATGTCAGCCGGATCGTTTTGCAAATCAGCATCCAACGGGATCAACACCTGCCCACTGGCAGCATCAATCGCCGCTGACATCGCCGCCGTCTGCCCATAGTTTCGGGTCAAACCAATGACTTTGACAGAGCGATCCTGGCTGGCTAGTTCTTGCAGGATTTCAAAACTACGATCCGTGCTCCCGTCATCAACGAAGATGATCTCGTAGGTTAAACCCAAAGCATCAAGCGCCGCCTTTAACTTTTGATAGAGTGGCAACAGATTGTCTTGCTCGTTGAAAACCGGAAGGATGATGGATAGGTACGGCCCCATAGTCTCACCAGCGCGGTATAGTAACATAGATTGCCTCGGTTCAAAAGACGCGCAGCCTTTGCTGGCTTCCCCACACTTGATGGTTCCCTCTGTGCTTTCTGGTTTCCTTACGCTTGCCAATCCTGCGCACATTTTGATAGGTCGCACTCACAAGCCGTCACTGGTTTAGGATGGTTCCCCCACGCTTGCCAATCCTGCGCGTTATCGGCCAGAATGCTCCCTTCACATCAACATCCGAGGATAAATCACCAATGATTGAATGGGATCGCTATCGAACCTATAGTGCAAGTATTCTGGAGGCAATCGGGCGGACGCCGCTGGTGCGGTTGAATCGAGTCACCCAGGAGATACCTGCGGAAGTGCTTGTCAAGTTGGAATACTTCAGCCCATCAGGCTCACTGAAAGATCGCATCTATTACCACATGATTACGGAGGCAGAAAAGCGCGGTGAGTTGAAGCCGGGCATGACGATTCTAGAATGCTCGACCGGAAACGCCGGTATCGCGTGTTCATTCGTGGCCGCCGTTAAAGGCTACAAGTGTATCATCGTGATGCCGGAAGGCATGAGCGAGGAGCGCAAGAAAACGGATGTAGCTTATGGAGCGGAGATGGTATATACACCGGGAGGCGAATCGGACGTAGACCTTGCTCTGCAAAAGCTGCAAGAGATTCGCCGTCAGGACCCAGACCGGTATTGGGTTCCTGCCCAGTTTGACAATCCGGATAATATCGAAGCTCATTACTTGACGACCGGTCCGGAGATTTGGCAACAAACCGGCGGCCAGCTCGATGCCTATGTCGCCACGCAGGGCACAGGCGGCCAGATCACCGGCCTGGGACGCTACCTGCGTGAGCAGAACCCCGCTGTGAAGTTGTATGCTGTTGAGCCAGCCGAGTGCGCGCTGCTGTCTCATCGCCAGTGGGGAACACACAAGATCGAAGGCATTGGCGACGGGTTTGTGCCTCGCAATTTGGATTTAAGTCAGTTGGACGGAATTATTACCGTCACGTCAGATGATGCAATCACGATGGCGAAACGCCTGGCCAAGGAGGAAGGCATTTTTTGTGGCATGTCGTCGGGAGCCAATGTCGTCGCCGCCATCAAACTCTCCCGTCGGTATCCACAGATGAAACGAATTGTCACGATGATCTGTGATCACGGCAGCCGCTATTTCTCGACCGAGCTGTGCGACCAACCCAAACACGTCGAGTCGCCCGAGCGCGATCACCCGATGGATGATTACACGCGTGAGCAGTTAGACCGGTATCAGCAACAGTGGGATATTATCGAATGAGGTTGCAGGCGGCCCCGGCTTCAAAGTGATGATAATTGCACCTTGCGCCAGAGACCTGAGGTTGAGTATGGTTTGATTCTCTGGAAATGCTCTGAAAAGAATTTGCTTGTTGTTCGGAACGGTATCACGTGGATGGCTATTGCAAGCAACCGACAATGAACACGGTCGTTCAGGCAGCCGTCTGACGACAGGCCACAGCGGTGGTCGGACAACTGCCTTGAACCGACCGGCTGGCGAAGACTGTATGAGCCAAGCGGGCGCATCGTGGACAGTCACAGGCTCAGGGTTTGCTGTGGCCAATTTATTCCGCCTCGGCCGCGTGCGGCCGCTGATTCCGGCACATTTTGACATTCAAGCCGTGCTGCCCGGATATACGCTTGGAGGGTATTACGGCCTGCATTACGAACAGTCGCCGATTGGTCCGTTTGATGAATTGATTGTCTTTCCCGCATTGGTGACCTTCGGCGGTAAGATGGGGTGCTACGTCAGCCACAGTTACGTTAACAACGAACACGCTCTCAAAGGAGGGTGGCAGTATTGGCGCTGGCCTCGAGAACTGAAGCGCATCACAGCCAGCTTCACTCATCATGAGTGGCGATTCGAATTGATAGAAGCCGGCGAGAGCGTATTTACCGCGCGTGGGCGGACGTTGACACCGGCCTTTCCATTCCATTTTTCTGTTCCGTTTCTGGATGATACAAGCAATCAAGTTGAATGGTATTGCGGCTTGTTCGATACCCAGATTCAGTTTAGTAAAGCGCGAATCAAGATCAGTCCTGATAGCCAATTTGGTCGGTTGGGGCGGGCGCAGCGGCTGTTGAGTGTTTTCTTCAAATCGCTGCGTATGGTTGTGGGTGAGCCGTCGGCCGTTCACGAACGGTTGGTTCCTCAACCTGCCTACGCTGCGCCGGCTGTCAGTGCCAACCGGATTTTGACATTCTACCGTTAAACCAGGGAGACAGCGCGATGTCGGCAACGACGCCAGCCAAGACCCGAAGCCGCGCACAACGACGAATTGTCTGCCTCACAGGCGTGCATGGGTTCCTTGGGAGCCGGTTGTTGCGTCAGCTCGAAGAAGACCGCCGATACCATCGTATCGTGGTTTTGGATATTAGGCCGCTCGATCAGGCCAGTCGAAAATGCCACTATTATCACGTGGACCTAACCGAGCCTGCCATTGATAAAACAATCGCCGACATTCTGCAAAAAGAGCGAGTTCAGACCATCGTTCATCTAGCGTTTCATTCCAGCCCGCAACACGATGAACGGACTTCTCACGAGCTGACCGTGATCGGCACAATGAATGTCATCAAAGCCTGTCGTCGCGTGGCGGTGCATAAGCTTGTGGTGCAATCAACCACGTTGGTTTACGGAGCCGATTACCGCAATCCCAGTTTGATGGACGAGCAAACACCATTGAACGGCGCTCGCTCGTATGGTTTTATCCGCGATAAGGTGGAAGTTGAAAACATGTTGCGCAAATTGGCTCGGAGCGCGCCGGAGATGATTGTCACCAGCCTGCGGTTTTGTCCGATTCTCAGTCGCCATCATGCTGATTACATTACCGACTATTTGCAGCGGTCTGTTGTGTTAACCGCGATGGGCTACGATCCGTTGGTGCAGTTTCTGCACGAGGAAGACGCCCTCATCGCGCTGAAAAAGGCGGTTGATGCCGATTATCCGGGAGCCATCAACATTGTGGGACGAGGCGTCATGTACTTGAGCACGGTACTACACTTAGCCAAGCGGACGGCCATTCCCGTGTTGAGTCCGGTGGCCAGTCCGTTGGTGGATGCGATGTGGTACTTGAAGGTCTCCGAAGCGCCCAGCGCTCACTTAGATTATTTGCGGTATTCCTGTATCGCCAGCGGCGAAAAAGCGGAAAAAGAAATGGGATTTGTGGCCAAGCATACAAGCAAGCAGACGCTGCTGGATTATCTCAGTCAACGTTCATAGCATTGTCAGTGAACGTTCGTAGCATTGTCGGGAGAGTTCGTTATGGCAGAAGCACCTAAAGTCATCAATATGAAGCGACGGCACAACAAGGCCGCCGTCAAAGCCCGACAAATGGGAGCGCCGCCAGCTAGCCGATTGGAAACCGTGACGCCGCCTTCGTGGGACTCGGTTATTGACGCGCGCATCCAGGAGCGGTTCGCGGCGTTTGAGAAACGGTTGGAGCAATCGTTAGACGGACTGCAAGCGAGGTTGGAACAGGCGCTAGCGTCGTCAGGCCGTCGAGAGACGGGGTGGCAAGACGGGCCCTGGGCGTCCGTGTTCTCCTTGCTGGAAGGAGTGGGCACGACAACCGAGCTGCTCTCCACGATACGAGAAGCCGGCGCCTTGGTCATTGACCGGCTACAAGACCTGGGCTTCGTCACAGTGTTAGCCGAAACAATAACCAATGTGGCCACGCATGTTCCCTCGGACGTAGACGAGTTCGGCTACGATCAGGAATTTGAAGATAAACTGCGACCGCTGGTCGAGTTCTTATACTACAAATGGTGGCGAGTGGAGATGACCGGTGTTGAGCATATACCGGACTATGGACGTGTGCTGTTGGTCTCCAACCATTCCGGCACGCTGCCGTTTGACGGCGCCATGATCAAGTTCGGCATACG
This sequence comes from Blastocatellia bacterium, assembly GCA_025054955.1. Lineage (NCBI taxonomy): Bacteria > Pseudomonadati > Acidobacteriota > Blastocatellia > Blastocatellia bacterium. Next base: position 60,784 of record JANWZE010000133.1, read on the forward strand.
CGAGCTTCACCCGGCGCATCGGATCGCTCGAATCCTCATGCATGACCTGTTCAATTCATTTCCCGTGATTGGTCCCATTCTGTGCAAGGCCGGCGCCGTGCGGGCATGTCATGAGAACGGAGAGAAGTTGTTACGTCGTGACCATCTGACGATGGTCTTCCCCGAAGGCGCCAAGGGCACGGGCAAATACTTCAAGAATCGCTACAAACTGGAGCGGTTCGGGCGCGGCGGCTTTGTGCAATTAGCTGCGCGGTGTCAGGCGCCGATTGTGCCGGTCTGTGTAGTCGGCGCTGAAGAAATCTACCCTATCCTCGAGAATTGGACCGTGGTAGCCAAGCTGTTTAATCTTCCTTACTTTCCCATCACGCCGACATTCCCGTGGTTGGGATTGCTCGGTCTTATTCCCCTGCCATCAAAGTGGTACATTGATATTGGCGAACCCATCCGGTATGATCATCTTTCACCTGAAGACCTTAACGATGATTTCCTCATGGATAATCTCGGCAATGAAGTGCGGCAACAAATTCAGCAGATGATTCATAACCGGCTGAAACAAAGGAGATCGGTATGGCGCGGCTAGCTCAACAGCAGGCAACGACTCAACGACGATACACGCGCAAGAAAACCAAGCTTGCCTTGGTGCTCGCCGGGGGCGGCTTGACAGGAGCAACATACGAAATCGGCGCATTGCAGGCATTAGATTATGCGTTCGGTGGTGATTTTTCCGTGACCGACTTCGATATCGTGATCGGCCTGAGCGCCGGCGCTTTTGTCGGGTCATTATTGGTCAACGGCGTGAAGCCGGCTGATATGTTCTTTGGTCTGCAACGGGAGAACCCCTTTATCCAGGTCATTGATCAGTTGGACATCTACTATCCAAACTATACCGAAGCCATCTCCCGTTCATTGACGTTTCCTTGGAAGCTGTTGCGACACTGGATTCGTGATCTGCTCGGGCAGCAACCGATTGATTACTATAGCTACCTTGATTCATTCAACGAGCTGTTGCCCTCAGGCATCTTCGATAATCAACGGATCGAGGCCTATCTGCGACGTAATCTTAGCCCTGAAGAAGGGCGTACCAATGATTTTCGCGAACTTGATAAAGAGTTGTTTATCGCTGCCACCGATTTGGACACCGGTGAGCGCGTTATCTTCGGCGACGAACAACATCGGACAACGCCGATTTCACGAGCGGTGCAAGCTTCAACTGCTCTGCCATTATTCTACAAACCCGTCGTCATTGATGGACGCGAATACACAGACGGAGCGATCCGCAAATCGCTGCACATTGACGTAGCCCTCAAGCGAGGAGCCGACCTGGTTATTTGTATCAATCCTCTGGTGCCGTTCTACCATGACAAAAGTCGCAAGCCGATTCGTGTCCTCAGCGGACCCGGTGAGCACTTGAGCGAGAAGGGAATGGTCTCCATCGCTCATCAAGTCATGCGCATTCTGGTTCACTCGCGCATTAGCTCAGGCTTAGAGAAATATCGTCGCCAGTATCCTCACGCCGATATTTTGTTAATCGAGCCGCGCCGTGACGATGATCAGATGTTCTCTTATAAGCTGATGAACTATGCTGATCGTCTCTCTATTGCCCGGCATGGTTATGAAGAAACCCTCGAAGCGTTACTCCGACGTTTCAATCATTTTGCCGGTCGCTTCCGCAAGCATGGGATTAGGTTGTCGCGGGCCCGTCTTCAAGTGGCACTAAATAGAATTCGACAAGTCCCCGACGATTCCTACGATCTGATCGAAAGGATCTTGTATCCGCAGCAGAAACAGCGTAAACCACTCAACCGATTGAACACGGTGTTAAATGCCCTGGAGCGCCATTTGGCGCAATTAACTGGTTCGCCGCCATCGAGCGAAGGCACTTCATCGGCCAAAGTCGAACGAGCGGCGTAGTTTTTTGCGTTTACCTGACAGCGCCTAGAGCGGTTTGCGAATCAACCTACCCTGGGGCGCACACTTGCAGCGTGCATGAGCCCGCAGACGGGCGCTCCCCGGGTAAAGGCAATGGAAAATCGCTGTAAGTGAACAAGCTGATGGAACACGGATGACACGGATTCGGCCGATCAACGCGGATCAATCGGCGAAAATCCGCCGCATCCGCCTCATCGGCGTTCTATCCAACTCCCCTGACTGAATGCCGTTCATGGAATACGGATGACACGGATTGGGCTGATCAACGCGGATCAATCCGTGAAAATCCCGCCGCATCCGCCTCATCGGCGTTCTATTCAACCCCACGAGCTTAGAGCGGTTTGTGAATGAGTTTACCCTGGGGAACGCACGGTTCCAGCATGCATTAGTCCGCAAGATGTGGGGCCCCAGCTAAACGCAACTGAAAATCGCTCTAAAGGCGCAGCGTGCGTTTGGATGAGGATCGGAGCTTTCAACCTCAGCACCAGCACGATGAAGAAATTCACTTACGAGGCCTCGTGCGTCTGGACGATGACCAGACGCAGGCTCGGCTGGTTATCATCTTGTGGATGTCTGTTGAGGCCGCTCTGCATATCGCTCGTTTCAAGACGCGGGCCTCAGCCTCGCTCAAGGAGAGCAGAAGCATTATGCTGAGAGCCAATTTCACAACGAGGCAATCGCCCGGTTTTTCGCAGGCTGAGCAGAGTTGCGAAACAGGTTCTAAGGAGCCGCGTCAGCAGCAGGCGTAGCTCGGCCGGCTGCCTTGAACTCTTGCGCTAATCGAACACGCTCTTCGCGGCTCTTGGCCTGGCTGAGCAGGTTCATGAATTGACGTTGTCGCTGCAGCCGCCGCTTTTTTTGACGGTGTCGTCGCTGTCGCAACTCAGCTTTGCGCGTTCCTTGTCCCATACTGTTTTCGGATGCCTCAAATGGTCGTTTGATACAGAGCGGCTAATTATACACATCGGCACGCCGTGCTCAACCTTGAAAAGCAGCGAGCCGTCATGCGGCGCCACAACAAAACACAGGGACAAGCGCCACCTCGCCTTGACCGAGTTGATGAGTTGAGCGCCATCCATCTTCTGCAATGAGGCATAAATTTTTGCTTGATCGCATTCATGGCCAACTGAAAAAATACGCCGATTTAGCTCGATTATGAGCCTTCTGGAAAGGAATTTTCTTAGGATGTTTGGTTGACGAATCAGGTCTCGGTCGCTACAATGCGCGCTTAGAAAATTTCAATTCAGCCCAAAAGCACCGGGGCACAGTCTGGCCCTTTTTCCGTTGATGATGATGTTTGGGTAGTAGACTGTTGGTACAAGTAACCGATGTGGAGGGTGAATGTTCATGACATACCTGTATTACGGATTCATAGGACTGACGACAGGTTTTATGTTGGTAACAGCCATCATCTTGGGCGTATCGTCCGGCCCGTCGCTGGCGAGCGCTCAAATCATAGCAACGACGGAGCCATCAGCGCAGCAAACGGCGCCATCGCCGCTTTCTCAGGATGAGAGCGGCGCCGAGGTCGAAGAAGTTACATCAAATCCACCGGACATCACGACCGACTCCGCAGGATCAGAAAAACAAACATTACATCACTTCATTGCTACAGCCTACTCCCTTCGAGGAACCACAGCCACTGGCATACGTGTCAATCCAGGCAGCGTCGCTGCTGATCCTTCCATTTTGCCGATGGGTTCCGTGATTCGATTACATGCTGGACCCTACTCAGGCATTTATACCGTGCTCGACACCGGGGCGAAAGTCCGCGGAAAACGGTTAGATATTTGGTTGCCGAGTCAACGAGAAGCGATTCGCTTTGGCGTTCGCAAAGTAAAGGTGGAGATCATTCGCTACGGTTGGAATCCGACCAAAAAGTAATTGCGCCTGAGGCACAGACAGAGAAGTTTGTGCTTTGAAGTTATACCAATAGCTTCCGTGAAGGCCACGTTTTTTCTGGGGGCGTCGTTGAGCGGCGCCCGCCGAAGTTTGGTGCCTTGAACCGAGCCATCTGCGGCAGCGGTGACCGCGCACCAGAAGGTCGCCAGACGTGCAACGTCTGGATGGGCGTCATCTCCAAATACTATCGCGCTTTCAACAGCGCCACCTCGTTCCCCCGTCGGCGCGTTCACGCTGTTCATTCGCTGGTCATGAACGCGCACATCTCGGCGCGTCTGCAACGCGCCACTATTGTTTGAACTGCTGCTGGAGACGTTGCACGTCTGGCAACGTTGTCAGGGTCCGCTGGCGCAGCTCAGCAGAAACAAGCGTGGCATGAGTAATAACCACGGGGCGTTCTGCTCTTGCTGGCCGGTCACGCTGCTCACTCCGTCGGGCTACCAAGTAGCATGAGTCAAATGCCGAGTGAAGATTCCACATCCCCAGTTCAGATTCGACATCCCCCAGCTTAGATTCCGCCATGCTTTTTGGCTCCATGAGCGTGGTCTTTCCCTCAGCGGCATTACTCTAGTTGCTCATTGAGGCGATACCGGTCACGCAATTGTGCCAACAAACCACGATTCCAAGCCGAGAGCGGGCTATAGTGATGTGTGCTGATGGCCAATCCGTCTACGCGCGTCGCTTGGCAGTGTGCACAGTGATCGCGCAACCCGCGTGTGGGTTTACCGCAGGTGAGACAGAGGGTAAATTCTGGGGCGGTGAGGAAGCTGGCGCAATGTGTTTGGTAGAATGCGCGGGATACCAGAACAGCGAGGCGCTCGTGACTTTGAGCGCCATCAGACAACCATAACGGGGTTACGCCATTGTAGATCACGTTGTCGTGCATGAGACCTTCGATACGAATTCGCTCAAGTGCACTGACGCGCGCTGAGGGCAGCACCTTCAGGCCATCTGTGTAGTAAACATTACCCGTGCGCAAGTCTCCAGAAACGTAACTGGCTGCCAGCGTCGAAAACGCCGAGCGCATGTCATGTCGCGCCAAGCGGTGAGGCGTGGCCTCATCATCTGACTCGGCCAGGATAAAGCGGACTTTGTGTTTTGAACTGAGACGCTCCAGTTCACGCTTCATGTGGGCGATGATTTTTAAGGCAATATCGAGGCTCGCATCGGCCTCATGCAATCGTTGGCCGCTCAGGTAATACACCAGTTCGTCCATGCCCACCGGACAAATCATGAATGTCGTCCAGTTCAGCCGAAGAAAATTGGCGTCTGAGCGACGGACACTGAGCAGCGCCAGCGGCCCGCTTTCCCCCATGGCCATCAACCGCTCAAGAAACACACGTTTTTCCAGATGCGCTTGAGCGGCTATCTCCAGTGTCTGACTCAGTTTTTCCAGCACGTTGACCAATTGTCGGTCGGAGTGATACCCGATTCTCGGCAGATTGATGGCCACTGACTGTAATGACGCTGTGCGCCAGTGCCACGAAGGCACGTCAGAAAATCCAGCTTCAAACGGGATACCAAAACGCAGTAGGAAACTCTGCGTGTCATCCCGATCAAAGGCGATGCGGATGCCGCCTTTTTCAAGAGCTGCTTGACTCACCAGTTCGAGAAACTTCTTGTAGCCGGGCGATGTTGCAAAACGATCCGTGATATGTAGAATCGGGCGCGGCGAGGTGAAGGGGCGTCCTGAGGCGTCGCCCGTCAGGTAGACCGAGAATAGCTCGTGAGCAAATTGCCTAGCGGTTTCCGTGTAGGCTCCATAGGGTTTACCTGTGTGGGCGCCGCCAGGACCAACGGCCGGTTGGTCGGCCAAATGGGCTGGCGCATCCCAATCCAGGTGGATGTTGCAAGCCACTGTTTGTCCGCCACGCGCGATAGCCGGCGCTGAAAAGTCGAACACAAACGACTGCGCCAATTGTTGAATCGTCTGCTGAGAGGCGTTTTCTATGAATGGCGCCAAGGCAAAATTAACACTGTCCCACACAATCGGGCCGCTCAGGTATCCCTGCAACGCAGCAGTGAATTTGACCAGATGGGCGATGAGCACCTCAGCGTGTCGGGCCGGACGCGCCGAAGAAAAATTGTGCGGCAATGGAATGCCATGCTGCTTGATGTAATCAATCGAACTGACCAAGTGATATGGGCGATCAACCGAGCCAAGGTTCTGAATATAAATCTCGCCGGACAGATGCGCATTGGCGACTTTCTCTGAAAAGACCGACAGAATGGCGTATTCACGCTTGATGGCTTCGGCCAGAGCGAGGCTTGTACCTTCAGGGCCGTGGCCACGCATGAGCGCTTCGGGCGCCGACTGACAAATGATGCGTTCAGCATCATACAAAGGCACGCCCAGACGAGCATGCGCGCGATGCGCTCCTTCAAGCCCATATTCGATCAACTTCACGTTGACCAATTCACGAATCAACGATGAACTCAGCGCACGAATGCCGGACTGAGCAATCAGTTGCTTAATCTCCAAGCTGATTTTGGCTGCCACATCAACCTGCACTCCGGCTTCGCGCACTAGGGCGTCAATGATCCGCTGAGGATCAAACCGTACGACATCCTCATCAGAACTACGGACAAGCAACTCCGCTTCGGGATTACGAAGCAGCTCGTCCTCGGTCCCTTTGGCTGCTTGTTTATTGATCTCGGCCATAGCTTGTGATGGGCGATACCCTAACGCAAAAGCCTTGCCTGCCGCAAGTTCTGTAGCAACATGACTGTCCGAAATTGAACGCTGGAAGCCACCACGGCAGATAATCTGGCGAAATCGCCGCGCCGTTTCTGTGCGCGGCATCTGAGCGGACGATGACTATGGATATGGCGCGGCGTTGGCGAGCACGAGCGTACATACTCAGTGGTCGGTCACGCTGTCGGGGATCATCGAGCCATGATTTGTTACTATAACTACAGAGCAAACTACTTTGTAATGCAAAGAACTTGACGTAAATCGGAATTGATTGTAAATTACCGTCGTGCCAGTTATTCGTACAACTGAGCGGAACCCGTCGGAGCCCGCAGCGTTGCACGCCCAGGCTATTGACAACCTGCGATTCATTCGAGAGACGATAGAAGGGGCCTGTGCGCTGACGGCTGTTCCTGGCTGGGGTGGCGTCGCCATGGGAATCACGGCTTTGGTCGCCTCGGTCATTGCTTCGTTTCAGGAACATCCTGCTGATTGGTTGGTCGTCTGGATGATTGAGGCAATGGTCGCCGTGTTGATCGGTACGTGGGCGATGTGGCGTAAGGCTCGTCATATTGAGCGCCCGTTCCTCTCGGCGCCGTTGCGCAAGTTTATCTTCAGCTTATCACCGCCGTTGGTAGCCGGCGCTTTGTTGACGGTGGCTTTGTTCCGTTCTGGTCGTACCGATCTGTTGCCAGGAGTCTGGCTGCTGTTGTATGGCGCAGGCGTGATGACGGGCGGCGCATTCTCTGTGAAAGTTGTGCCGCTGATGGGATTGTGCATCATGGTTGTTGGGACGCTCGCGCTTTTCAGTCCGGCCTCCTGGGGCAATGGGTTCATGGCTGTCGGGTTTGGCCTTGTTCAGATTGTTTTCGGCGTGATCATCGCCAGGAGGTATGGTGGCTAGACGACAAGCTATTTCTGAGAAAGTTTCCACAAAGGCGGGCGCAGCCCGGCGTACCCTGCGGAGCATTCGCGGGTTTGCTGATGAGAGCCGCATGGCTGATTTTGATCGCTTGATTCACGAGCGCACTCGGTTGGCGATCATTAGCACACTGGCTGTGAACGATTCACTCAGTTTCAATGAGTTAAAACAGTTGATACGCACGACGGATGGCAATTTGAGCGTTCATGCGCGTAAACTGGAAGAGGCTGGCTACATTGCTTGTGTCAAGTCGTTTGAAGGACGAATACCGAAGACCGAGTATCGTCTGACACCGGCTGGACGGCAGGCGCTGGAGCGTTATCTGAATCACATGGAGGCTATTATTAAGGCCGCGCGAGGATAGATCATTTTTGTCGGAGTGCTTCATGAAAGGTCGCAATATGGTCGCATCAGTTGGCATTGGTGAGCAGTCCATGACACGGTTCAAGGTTCAACACAGGGCAATCTACGTGCAGACTCACGAGCGCTTTCAATTCGTTGACTTGACGGACGTGATTGCTGACATTGTGCGCCAGTCGCGTGTGCAAAACGGCTGGGTCAATGTTCAAACACGACACACGACGACGGCGATTGTCGTCAATGAGCATGAACCGCTCTTACTGGAGGATATGAAAAAAATGCTGGAACGGATGGCGCCGCAGGACGGCATTTATCAACACGACGATTTTGACGTCCGAACTGTCAACATGGGTCCTGATGAACCGGCCAATGGTCATGCTCACTGCAAAGCGATCTTGTTGGGCGCTTCCGAAACCTTGAACATTGTTGATGGAGAGTTAGGCCTTGGTCGCTGGCAACGCATTTTCTTAATTGAGTTAGACCAAGCCAAAGAGCGCACCGTGTCTGTGATGATTATGGGAGAAACTTGAAGGTATGGTGATGGTTTGACGGTGAAACTGGATTGAGGCTCGCTGGCTCGACTGTGAGCAAACTCTTGAGCACATGGAATCGCCGGCGAGTTGGCGCGTTGCCCGCACTCCCAGTTGGTAGTTAAGGGCGCTGTTGAAGCATCATGCTCCAACATGTGTGCGCATGTGTGAGCACGTGAGCGTGTACCTGTATGGATGAAATCCTGTGTATGAAGCTTCGGGATGGGCTTCCTGAAGTTGAATCGCTGACGGTTGATGATGATCTGGTCGTATGCGCCGATTGTCACCCTCGAATGAAGTTGGTGGCGAGAGGGGCAGAGGGCGCAGGTTTCCGCGCTGGAGCCTTTCTTCTGATGAATATCTCGTGATCGTTGAGTGGCACATCATTGAATGAAGGCTCGGCGCGGTGATTTTTCGACGGAGGACACACTTCGATGATTGGGCGGATTTTTAACCAAAAGGTTCGGTGGATATGCGGAGGCGTGACGGTTGTGGTCGCGGTGGTCGTTGTGCTGTTTTATGCTCCAATGGGCGCCTGGGCCGAACGCATGCTAGAGCTGTTTCGCATCAAGCAGGTCTCAGTTGTTGCTGTTGACATGGAAGGGCTGGAAGGGCAAGCGGAGCGACTCGTGCGATTGCTCGCGGATGATGTGATGATTACCAGAGAACCGGAGAAGCGGATTGAAGTGACCAGTATAGAGCAGGCCCGTGAGTTGGCTGGATTTCACGTTCGGTCGTTTGGCGAACGAGCGTCTGTTGCGCGGATGTGGATACAGAGTGGCATCGCCTGTCAGATGACCATCAATGTGTCCAAAGTAGAGGATGTGCTGGCTGAACTGGGCCGCGCCGATATTCAATTGCCCGCGTCGCTGAAGAGCGCAACGGTCGCCATTGATGTTCCAAAGAGTGTCATCGCTCGATACGAACTAGACAGCAGCGCCGATCCGTGGGATGGCTCGTTCATGTTCTACCAGAGCCCGACGCCGACGGTTGTAATTCCACAGGAATTGAATCTCTCTGAGATCGCCGCGGCCGGCTTGCAATTGGCCGGCTGGTCCGCTGAGCAGGCGCGCGCGTTCAGCCAGACCATTGATTGGACGTCAACGCTCGTCGTGCCGATTCCTGCTCGTGTAACATCTCACGAAACGGTTGATGTTGATGGGGTGAAAGGAACGCTGATAACGGAAAGCCGTTCGGGGCAGCGGCCATCAAAGTTTTTACTATTGTGGGTCAGGCAGGGGATCATTTATGCGCTGGCCGGTTATGGTGAGCCGGCTGAGGCGCTCTCCCTGGCAGAAATGTTGGAATAAGCGTCGTGTCTGATCTGGTCATTGAGACCGAAAATTTACGCAAGGAGTTCGGCGCGAGAGTAGCGGTCAAAGGCCTCACCTTGCAGGTGCGACGGGGTGAGGTCTTTGGCTTCTTAGGTCCCAATGGCGCGGGCAAGACCACTTCGATGAAAATGTTGTTGGGGTTGTCGCGGCCCACCAGTGGACATGCAACCATCTTGGGACGTGCGCTTGGTGATGTGGCTGTCCGTCGCGCAATCGGATTTTTGCCTGAGCATTTTCGCTTTCACGAGTGGTTGACAGCCGCTGAGTTTCTCCATGTGCACGGGCGGTTCTACGGCATGTCATCAGCGCATCTGTGTCGGCGCGTGCCGGCCTTGCTTGAGTTGGTTGGTTTGGCCGACCATCGCAATAAGAAATTGCGAACATTTTCCAAAGGCATGTTGCAACGAATTGGCTTGGCGCAGGCGCTTCTGAACGACCCGGAATTGATTTTCCTCGACGAGCCAACATCGGGGCTTGATCCTGTCGGGCGCATACTGGTGCGCGACATCGTACACGATCAACGCCGTCGGGGCGCAACGGTGTTTCTCAACTCGCACCTGCTCAGCGAAGTTGAAGTCACCTGTGACCGGGTGGCGTTCATCAAACATGGCGAAGTCCTACAGACCAAGCAACTGCATGACACGGCGAGCGAAGGCACACAGGTAGTCGTTCGTGCGACTCATGTGACCTCTGAGGTTCTCAATGGACTTGCGTCGCGAGTCGGGCCGATTGAGGTAGAAGGCGACACGTTCACGTTTCGTATCTCCGACGCCTCAGTGGTGCCCGAGGTCACACGTTATTTGGTTGCCCATGGCGTGGACGTCTACGAGATCACACCGCAGCGATTGTCGCTGGAACAGTGGTTCATTCGCATCGTCGGCACGGACGGAGGCTTATGATCCGACCGGTTGCAGTTCTAACCGAGAGAACATTCGGTTCATCGTCGAGTCGCTTCCGTTGGCTGCGCTCAACTTTATTGATGGCGCGCCTGACTCTTCATGAAGCCCGGCGAAGAAAAATCCTATGGGCTGCATTTGGGCTGGGCAGTGTATTGCTGACGCTTTATGGCGTCGGGTTGTTTTACATCGTCAAAGAGAGTCTCACTCACGATCTAAGCCCGATCAGGCGCAATCAGACTTACAACATCATTGCTGTCATGGGACTTTATGCTGTGAATTACCTGACAGTCTTGATGACGATTTTGATCTCAGTGGATACGTTGGCCGGCGAGATTGCGACGGGAACGATTCAATCCATTGCGACGAAACCGATTCGACGCCTCGAGATTGTGCTCGGCAAATGGATCGGGTTCGCCAGCCTGTTGAGCTTATATCTTTTGTTCATGGCCGGCGGAATCCTAATCCTCACATACGCGCAAACCGGTTTTATCCCGCGGCATGTGTTACGAGGGTTGGCCTTGGTTCAATTGGAAAGCCTGTTGCTTTTGTCGGTCACGTTTTTGTGGGGGACGATGTTCTCCACGCTGACAACCGGTGTGCTGACATTAGGCCTGCAAGGCGTCGCGTTTATTGGCGGTTGGATTGAACAGTACGGCGTGATCGAGAATAACCAAACTGTCACTAAGGTCGGGCTGCTGGCCAGCTTAATCATGCCCAGTGAATCGCTCTGGCGGCGTGCCGCCTTTGAATGGCAATCTGCCATCATTAATGCAACAGGGTATTCACCGTTTAGTGGTGTTTCCGTGCCCAGTGATGCGATGGTGGTGTATGCCGGCGTCTACCTGCTGATAGCCTTGGGTCTGGCGATTCATCAATTCGCACATCGAGATTTGTAAGCGGCCATCATTGAGCGGGGTCACATTGGGCGAGCAGGAACGAAGTTTTGCCAGGGAACCCTCTTCCGATTTTCCATTGAACACAAGAGAGCGCTCAGTGCGTCTTGCATGCAGGCTCACGGATGTTCATCGAGCAAGCTTCAATTGATGAGCAAGGCGATGTTCTCCCTCTGCTGAAGAGTCACTCTTTAGTTGGGGAGGGTTTGTATACGAACCCAACCGGTTTTTCTTTGTCCTTCACTTCCCAGAAGACGTGAATCTTTTCTATCGGGATGAACAGAAACGTCTCGTCGAGGGCTTTGAGCTTCACGACGTTGTCTATGATGTCAACTAACTCTCCTTTCACCGTCGCCGTTCCCCCGTAGTTAATTTCCACTGTTTTGTTGAGGTAACTGGTAAGAATTTGCTTCACCGGTCTCTGCTCCTTATCAAGGGATAGACAGCGTAATCGTACTGGCGTTAGATAAGGCCGTCAAGGTAGTTGGCGTTAGGGACTTGGATGGTTATCTAGAAAATCGCCCACGTGCAACAGCACGCCACGAAGGATGAACATGCAATTCTCTCGTGAGCTTCGTGTGTTTCGTGGGCTATTTTCAAAGGAGGTGGCTGGGAGGCAGGGATTCGAACCCCGATACGCAGATCCAGAGTCTGCTGTCCTACCATTGAACGACCTCCCAGCAGGACGTCGAAGACTATATCGCCTGCCTGAGCCGATTGTCAAGCAAGTCGAAGAAAGGCATGCCATAGGTTTTTGTTATCCGGTGAGCTGATTTGATCTGAACTCACCATAGCCAACTATGATCGAGCCGCAGCGACAAGGCGCGTGCCACACACCAACGGACAACGCGCCGACCGACGCAGTTGACGCTCAGCGGAAAATGGCCTACCATCGGTCGTTCCGTGGGAAAGGCGAGGCTTGACATGAAGATGACACGAATTGTGACGCAGATTGTGTTGACTGCTTGGCTCGTTTGTTTTGGGTTCACTCTATCGGTGTCCGCTCAGCAGCGATGGTTGGTTCTGCCGTTTGAGAATATCTCTGACAAACCGGTGTACAACTGGCTTGGCGAAGGGATCGCCATGATGCTTTCGGATTTGTTAAGTGTGCCGGGCATAGATGTCGTCACGACCGAAGAGCGGCGGGCGGCATATACCAAGCTCTCGTTTTCTGACACAGCGATTCTCAGTCGCGCGTCAGCCATTCGCCTCGGACAGGAACTTCAGGTGGATCGTTTGCTCGTCGGGACGTATCAGGTAGCAGGCTTGCCGGGCAAAGAGCAGATCAGCATGACGGTTTTATTGATTGATGTGCCGGCCGGCAAGTTAGCGCAAAACACACTGGAAGCGGCAGCGCCGATCAGCGAGCTGGTTGAATTACAAGCGATCCTGGCCTGGGACCTGTTGTCCAGTCAGCAATCTCCGTTAACTGTATCGCGACAGCAATTGATCTCACGGGTGCGCGGCGTGACCACCAAAGCATTTGAGTTGTATGTCAACGGCCTGCTGGCGCCTGATCCGACTAAAAGCCTCAGGCTGCTTCGACTGGCGCTCAAGGAGCTTGGACAATCCAGTCCTGAGACGACATTCACCTCGGTGGCGTTTGCCCTTGGTAAGCTCCATTTCGAGCAGGGTCAGTATGCTGAAGCGATTCCGTGGTTGGCTCAGGTCAAACGTGGCGAGTTGTATTACCCTGACGCGCAGTTTTATCTTGGATTGTGTCATTACTATCAGGACATGCTCGACCGAGCTGCGACGATTTATGCCGAGTTGACGCGACTCTTTCCAACCGCCGGCGTGTACAACAATCTGGCGCTGATTGAACTGAAGCGAAAGGATTTTGCTAAAGCGATGCAATATCTGGGCATCGCTGCGGCGGCCAATCGTGAAGCTGTGGACGCCTCGTTCAATATCGCTTATGCACATTGGTTAAAAGGCGAGCTTGAGACGGCGATTGATAAGCTGCGCGAGGTGATTCAACGCCGCAGCAGAGACGGGGAAGCGCATTATTTGCTGGCGAAATCCTATGCCCAATTAGGGCGCCAATCGGTCGCCAATGAAGCGCTGGCCCAGGCTCGTCAATTTCAACCAAAGGTTGTTCAGTGGGAACGAAGCGGCAAGCTGCCGCCGCTTGGACGGCCGGTCAGGGTGTTAGACCGCTCGCTGTTGTATTGGCCGGACGCTCCACGCTCGAAGGACGCTGCGCCGCCGACGCCTTTGACGTGTTGGCTCGATCACATGCAGCATGTCGTTGAACGGTTGATCGCTCAAAAGCGTGACGGTGAGGCATTGATGTTACTGGACGCGCTGTTGAAGCAGACGCCAGATTGGGGGCGTGGCCATCTTCTCAAATCGCAGATTCATGAAGCTCAACGGGATTACGTTTCGGCGATTAACGAACTGCGCGCGGCGACATTCTGGGAACCTCACCTGGTCATGGCTCATGTCCGATTGGGCAGGCTTTACGCGATGGTTGGCGACAACGGGCGCGCGCTGGAGCATGTCAAGAAAGCGCTGGATTTGGACCCTCACAACCAAGATGCCTTGTCGTTGCAGCAAACGCTGCTCCGCCCGCCAAGCGACTCCGTGCGTCATTAGAAGCAGCTTCGATTAGCAGCATTCCAGCAGAGCTGATTGGAAACGGCCTTAAACGGCGGAGTAATCCGTCCATTGGCAGTGCTCATGTCCACATCGCCGGCACCAGCAATGCTGTTGTTGGCGGTGTTCCAGTGATTCATCATCGGGCGACGGTCGTTGCAGCAAGACGAATCGCTCGCGCTCGTCGAGCTCATCCCAGGTGGCCAGTGAGAACGTCTGGCACAACGGGCATAGCCCTTCTTGTCTGTCCTGATTGACAAGGTGTTTCATCATTGACACGAGAGCGTACTTCAGCTCAGTGACGGGCGCAACCCTGATGAGACGGCCTGCTGTCGGCATTTTGCCTATATTTCACTGATGTTCCTATTGACATTGGCGCGTTTGGTTTGATATACACCACTGCGCATTTAGGTTGTTTCCAATACATCAAAGGGGGTGTTCAATGAACAAAAGCGAGCTTGTAGACAGAGTAGCGAAAGCAGCAGGGATTTCCAAAGTTGTGGCAGAGAAGGCCGTTGATGGTGTGATCGAAGCTATCTCCGGGACGTTGAAGAAAGGAGGTAAGGTCACCTTAGTTGGTTTCGGTACGTTCTCGGTGGCGAAGCGAAAAGCCCGTACCGGGCGCAATCCGGCCACAGGCGCGGTGATGAAGATTGCGGCCACCAAGGTTCCCAAGTTTTCCGCCGGCAAGCAACTGAAAGATGCCGTGCGCGGTAAGAAGTAACCCAGGTTCGCTCACTGGCCAATCATTGCAAGAGCCTAAATCACTGTTAAGAAATTAATCTTGGCCTGTTGATAGAAAGGTCGAAAAGGCCTTTCTACTTAATCAGCATGCAGTCGCCGTAGCTATAGAAACGGTAGCGGTGTTCGACAGCGTGCTGATAAGCGCGCATGACGAGAGCGTGACTGGCGAACGCGCACACGAGCATCAACAGTGTTGAGCGAGGCAGGTGGAAGTTTGTCAGCAAGGCATCCACGACGCGGAATCGGTAGCCGGGGTAGATGAACAAACTTGTTCGGCCAGGACCGGCTGTGACCATGCCTGAGGGATCGGCAGCCGATTCCAATGCGCGGACGCTTGTGGTGCCGACCGCTAGGATAGTGCGTCGCTCTCGGCGTGCCCGATTGATCTGATCGGCAGCCTCCTCTGAGATGATGTACTCTTCTGCATCGAGATGATGCTGCTCGACCTTTTCCACGCGGACCGGTTGAAAGGTGGCATAGCCAACGTGGTGGGTGAGTTCAACGACCTGAATGCCTCGCTGGGCAAGAGCGGCGAAGGTCTGCTCGGTGAAGTGCAGGCCAGCCGTCGGCGCAGCAACGGCTCCGCGATGCCGGGCGTAAATTGTTTGATACCGTTCATAGTCATCAGGCGATGAGGCGCCGGCGGGTCGCCGAATATACGGCGGCAGCGGAGGTAGGCCGTAGCGATCAATGAGCGCATCAAGTTGGTCGGCTGGGCAATCGAACTGAATGATTCGTCGTCCTTCGGTTCTGTAGCCGACCACGCAAGCTGTCAATGCGCCGTCGGCAAATTCCAGGTGAACGCCTTGACGACAAACGCGACCCGGTCTGACTAACGCCTCCCATTGGGCCGGCCCGGTCGGGCGTAGTAACAGGATTTCGACCGTGCCTTGGTGGCCGGCCCGTCGGCCTCGAAGTCGAGCAGGGAACACGCGGGTATTGTTGATGACGACGACCGTGCCGGGTTCAACTTCTGTAGGAAATTGCCAGAAGTGCCCATCGCGCCATTGGCCGGTTGCTCTCTCCAGAATGAGCATGCGTGACTGATCGCGTTGAGGCAGCGGCTCTTGGGCGATCAACTCGCTCGGCAAGTGGAAATCGAACGCGGCTATATCCATCAGACCGATTCTTGCGATGAGATGACGGTGACGGCCTGCCTGTGAGAGGGCGCCTGTGCGCCGTCTCGGAGTGGTTCGAGCAAGTAATCACAATGCAGCAGCGCCGTCATCTGGGCCCCAAAGAGCATGAGGAGATTGGAAATGTAAATCCACGTCAAGGCGGCCAACACTGTCGCCAAAGAGCCGTAGAGTCCTTCGTAGGGCACTTCCGCCAGAAACCAAGCAAATAGGTATTTGGCCAATTCGTAGAGGAAACCTGCCGTGATCGCTCCAGGGATTGTTTCGCGGAGAGTAACACGCGTGTTGGGCATGACCTTGTAAACCAGCGCAAACAGTGATGTCGTTAGCAACAGGCCGACCACGCCGAACAGAACCCGCCACATGGTGCCGTTGGCCGCGATGACCGGATTGATTTTCGAGGCTTCAGCATGGATCACGGCGAGCACAGCCGTCGCCATCGCCGAGGCAAACAGCAGTCCGCCTACGCCGATCATCAATGCCAGCGAGACCAGTCGTCCGTGTAGAAACGGCCGACAAGGAATTCGCCAAATTCGACTGGTGGCTTGCTCGATAATGGAGCAGGCCCACGAAGCCGCCCACAGCAGAATCACAACACAGGTGATGATTTCACCAGATGACGGACGTGGCACACTGAGCAGGTACTCCACCAGTGAATCCTGCGCCCCCTTTGGGACCATGAGGATCAACATTTCCAGCGCGTAGTTCCTGATGTGCGACAAGGAGGGAAACCGATTGCCCAAATCAATGACCAGAAATAGGAGCGGAAAGAGCGCCAGCATCACAAAGTATGAGATAGCCGCGGCTGACGAAGGCAAGTGGTTCTTGAGAAATTCGACAAAGGTTTTCCCCACCAATCGGTGTGTTGGGATACTACGGCGGATCACGGTAGCAACTTCTTGAGCGCCGTGTTTGAGCGACACAGATAATCGTTCCTGTTCCGCTTCCATTAACGGGGCGAATTATAACATACGAACACGGCTTGGGAAGTGAAGGTAAACGCCTCAGCGCCAATCGCTCTATTGCAGGCTGGCCGTGAAGGTCACCGGTCAGGTGGTCGGTGACCTTCACAGTGCGTTTATGGTGTGATGGTTGCCTGAAGGGTGAAACTTGCAGCGCCGGGGCCGAAGTTGGCAATCGCGATAAAGTATGTGCCGGCGCGTAGCGGTGGTGAGCTGAACGGCGTGATCACGATAGTTTCGTTGCCGGTGACGCCGTCTGCGCGATAGTCAGCAACGGCTTGACCATTCTGGATGGCGATGCGTTGACCAAAGCGCACAAACAGGTCTACGTCCTGATTGCCATTCAAGCGAACGGTCAGTTGCGTCGCGCCAGTGGGAACCTGAATCGTGTATTGGGTGTCGCCAAGCCGGCCCTGCCCCGGTTGCGGAGCCGGAATGGTGCCCGTGACCGGCACACCGGAGACCAGCGCAATCGTATCGCCGCCGGTTGATCCGCCGGTGACCGTAGCCGTCAATGTGAACGACGCAGCGCCAGGACCGAAATTGGCGATGGCAATGAAGTATGTGCCTGAACGAAGCGGAGGCGATGTGGTTGGCGTAATCGTGATAGTTTCATTGCCCGTCGGAGACTCAGAGCGGAAATCAGCTACTGCTCGACCGCCTTGAATGGTGATCATCTGACCAAAACGAACATACAGATCCACGTCCTGATTTCCCGTCAATGTGACAGTCAGTTGAGTCGCGCCGGTTGGCACCTCAATGGTGTATTGCGTTGGGCCAAGAACGCCGCCGCCTGGCGGTGGCGCTGGGATCGTCCCCGTGACCGGCACGCCCGATGTCAGTTGAGTACCGCCGCCTGGCGGTCCGCCTGTGACTGCGTTGAGAGCTGCCAGCATATCAACACGGCCACGACCATCCCAATTGGGACCAGCGTCGGGCGAGTCATTAGGATCATCAGGCAGGTCCACGGTCGTCGTTTGAATGATGGTGGCAACCTGGTCGTTGGTGAGGGAACGGTTGAGCGCACGGGCGCGTGAGATGATCAAAGCTGCCAAGCCGGCCACCAGCGGCCCAGAGAACGATGTACCGCCAGAAATATCGTAGGTCGGCTCACCGGCTGGACCCTCGCCGTTGAGTTGATCGGCGCGCGTCAAGAACGTTGTGCTGGCGACAATGCCCGGCGCGACAACATCAACGGCTCGTGGCCCGAATTGAGAGAACGCCGCGCGTCCATTGATATCCGGCGGGATGCGAAGGGGGAAGTCGCCGCCGTAGTCTGAAGCGCCCACCGAAATGACGTTTTCATACGAGGCAGGATAGTTGGGTTGCGGTGAGTTGTCATTGCCTGCCGAGGCAACGATCACAGCGCCACGTGAGTGGGCAAACTGAACAGCCATTTGCTGGGTCTGGGTTGGTTGTTCGCTTCCCAGACTGAGGTTGATCACCGCGGCGCCGTTGCTGGCTGCATAGGTGATTGCGTCAGCAATGTCTTGTGTGCTGGCGCCGCCGTCGTCGGTGAATACTTTTAAGGCCATGATACGGCAGCTCCAGGTCGTGCCGGCGATACCGACAGCATCATTGCCACGCGCGGCGACGATGCCGGCTACGAAGGTTCCATGGGTGGCGGCATCATCGGCGGCGCCGTTGCCGTCTTCATCAAGCCCGTCGCCGATGTCAGGATTGGGATCGTTGTCAGGTCGTGAAATCAGCGGAAGATTGCCGCGAAAGTCCCAGCCGACGATGTCATCCACAAATCCATTGCGGTCGTCATCAACGCCGTTGTTAGCAATTTCATTAGGATTTCGCCAGATGTTAGGCGCGAGGTCCGGGTGATTGAGCAGAACCCCTGAATCAATCACGGCCACCACGACGTCCTGCCGTCCGGTCGTAATGTCCCACGCTGCTTCGCCGTTGACGTTGCGATTCGACCCGACGCCGTTGTAGACCCAACGTTGCAAACTGTTGGGATACGTGTTGCCTTGAAATTGCAAATTCGAGTACAGCGGATCATTCGGCGTGATGTGAAGGTAGTGGTAGTAATTCGGCTCGGCGAATTCAACGGCCGGCTCGTTGGCCAGGGCAGCGGCCACTTGGCGCACGTCCTGGTCTATAGGAATTTGGTATCGGTAGATATCCAATGTCCAGTTGTGCGAACCCTGAGTGAGTTGATACATCCGTTCGATCTCTTGCTTGGCGGCACGTTTGGCAGATGGCCGGTACTTAACCAGTACTTCGCCGGGAACAAATTCGGGACGTTCAGTCGTGTTCATCTGAATGCGCAGTGGACGGTGAGGTGCAAATGGGGCCGCTGCTGATGCCACATGGGCAGGCACGAACAGTCCTTGCAATACAACGAAACCCATCAACATGAGACTCAACCAACGACGAACTCGAATACGATTGGCGCAATTTGTTAGCCTTGACATGAGCAAATTTCTATTCATCACGTTAACCTCCTGTGGGCTGTGCAAAATCAGGTAAATTTTTGCGCAGTGATTTTAGGGGCGGTTGCTGTTTCCGTCAAGCAGCGCGACCGGTATCTGGGTTTTCTCAGCCACTCTTGAAGTGGCCGAAGACTTATCGCTGTTTCCCTCAAGCAGCGTGATCGGTATCTGGTGTATCTGTGCCCACCGTGGCGCTACGATGATTTCAACTGGCGAGGTCCGGATTGGACCAAGGGGAGTGAACACTTTCGCGGCCATGCTACTGACCAGTGCGATGGGTCGCTATCCGAAGCTGCTCTCGGTCGGAGAGAGGCAGCCTCCACGCTCGCGCCTTTTCAAACGCCATCCGCTTGCGGGGCAATTTGCTTGATAGCTCTCGGGCATGACCTATGCTAGAATGAGGGCCGAGGTACGAACCATGATCTGTCATCAATGTGGTCATGAAATAGCAATCACCTGGGTGCCCGGACGACTTGATACGTGTTCAGCGTGCTCGGCCTATCTGCATTGTTGTCTGAACTGTCGGTTTTACGAGCCGACGCTGTCTAGTGGCTGTCAGGAGCCGCAGGCTGAGTATGTTCAGGATAAAGCAGCGGGCAACTACTGTGAATTTTTCCAACCGGGAACGAAGGTCGAAGTCCGTCGCCGCGAAGCGCAGGCGGAAGAGGCGCGGCGCGCGTTTGAAGATTTGTTTCGGTGAAAGCCGGATGATGGCTATGGTCACGCTTGATGGTCGGTCGTTGACACTCGACGATGTAGCTGCTGTTGCTTGGAACAACGAGCCGGTTGAGCTGAGCGCCGAAGCCGTGGAGAGGATGCTGGCGTCTCGGCGCGTCATCGAAATGATCCTTGCCCAAGGGCGCGTCGTCTACGGAGTCAACACGGGCTTCGGCAAACTCGCTACGGTGACCATCCCGTCGGATCAGATTGAACAGTTGCAACTGAATCTGGTGCGTAGTCATTGTTGCGGCGTTGGCGAACCATTATCTGAAGCCGAAACGCGAGCCATGCTGCTGATGCGCGCCAATGTGCTTGCCAAAGGGTTTTCGGGTGTGCGGCCGTGCGTGGCTGAGACGCTGGTCGCCATGCTCAATCACGGCATCCATCCTGTGATTCCGTGCAAAGGGTCTGTTGGCGCCAGTGGCGACCTCGCTCCACTGGCTCATCTGGCATTGAGCGCGATTGGCGAAGGTGACGTGATCTTCAAAGGGCGACGGATGTCGGCGCAAGAGGCGATGCGTCAGGCTGGCGTCGAGCCGTTGAAACTCCAGGCGAAAGAAGGGCTGGCGTTGCTCAATGGCACGCAGGCGATGACGGCGGTCGGCGGGCTGGCATTGTGTCGTTTCAAGCGGTTGGCCGATGTCGCTGATGTGGCCGGCGCGATGTCGCTCGAAGCGTTGCATGGAACAAACGCTGCATTTGATCTGCGTATTCAGGCCGCGCGACCACATCCCGGTCAGCGGACGGTTGCTGAGCGTTTGCTTCGCCTGACACAAGACAGTGAGATTATGCTCTCACACAAGCACTGCTCGCGCGTGCAGGATGCTTATAGCCTTCGTTGTATGCCGCAGGTTCATGGAGCTGTCCGTGATGTGATCAGTCATGTGGAGAAGCTAATTGAAACGGAGATCAACAGCGCCACCGATAATCCGCTGGTTTTTACCGACGGAGCAGATGTGATTTCCGGCGGCAATTTTCATGGCGAGCCGCTGGCACTGGGGTTCGATTACTTGGCGATGGCCATCGCCGAATTAGGGGCTATCTCTGAACGTCGCATTGAGCGACTGGTCAATCCTGACTTGAGCGAGCTGCCTGCCTTTTTGACGCCAACGCCGGGTGTAGCGTCCGGCATGATGCTCTTTCAAATCGCGGCTGTTTCGCTCTGCGCCGAGAACAAAGTGCTGGCGCATCCGGCATCGGTTGACTCGCTTCCCACCGATGGCAACAAGGAAGACCATGTCAGTATGGGCATGACGTCGGCGTTGAAGTTGCGTCCGATGCTTGACAACGTCGCCTCGATTCTCGCGATGGAATTGATCTGTGCCGCTCAGGCGCTGGAGTTTCTGGCTCCGCTCAAGCCGGGGCGAGGCACGGCCCAGGCCTATGAACGGATTCGTTCGCTGGTGCCACCCTTGCGTGAAGACCGCGTGTGGTCAGACGAAATTGCCCGTGTTTGCGCTCATCTTGATGAAATTGCCGAGATCAGTTGAGTTGCTTTTGCTGGGGACGCGTTGAACTGTGAGGCCGTCGTCAAGTGAGCCATTCAGGCACTGTCTCGCCGGTTGCCTTCTGCCAGGCGGCGTCAAATTCTTCGCTGCTCCATTGAGCGCGCAATAGCTTCAGCGCCTGAACCGTCACTTCCAGATGCGGCGAGCGCACTTTTGTGAATGAGATCAAAGCCATCAACAAGTGTCTGAATGATTCAGGGTACAGCCCAAGCTGAATGAACAATTGACCCACTTGGCCGTGAGAGATGGCCATGCCGGTCACATCGCGTAGTGACTCGTAGATCGCGCGCGACTGCCGGTAGCACTCAAGAGCGCGAACAAACTCGCGGCGCTCTTGATAGACCCGGCCGAGCTGATGTAATGCCGATGCCATTCCCGCTTGGTCATTGATCTTGGTGAATAGGTCTAACGCGCGTTGGTAGTATTGTTCGGCCATGTCGAGTTCGCGGCGCTCTTGATCAATGCGGCCGATACTGTGCAGTGTGGCTGCAACATTAGCGGTATCGTTCAAGTGTTCGAATCGGTTGAGCGCGAGTTGAAACTGATGCCGCGCGGCTGCGTGTTCGCCACGTTCTTGGTGGATGCGCCCGATAGCGTATTGTACACGCGCGGCGCTGGGTTGATCGCCGACTTCATCAAATAGCCTGAGCGAGTGTTGGTATTGTTGAAGGGCCGCCAGTGGTTCACCGCTGTCGTGGTGGATGCGCCCGATGTTGTGCAATGTGCGGGCTTGGCTGGCGCGGTCGTCCAGATGGGCAAAGAGAGTCAGCGCCCGTTGATATGGTTGCAGCGCGGCGGTGTACTCGCCACGATCTTGATAAATGCGACCGATCTGGTGCAGTGCGAGCGCCATGCTCATGGTGTCATCCATTTCTTCGGAAATCTTAAGAGCTAATTGATACTGTTGCAGCGCCAGTTCCTGTTGGCCGAGTGCTTGCTGGACATGGCCGATGTTGTAGAGCGACCGGGCTAAGCCTGTTTTATCGTCTCTGAGGGTGGCTAAGTGCAAAGCGGCCTGGTACTGCTGGAGGGCTGCTTGCAGATCACCACGATGGTGAAGGAGCACGGCCAGATTGTGCCTGAGCAGGGCTTCGGTGGCGATGTTGACTTTATCTAGCAATCGCCGATACTGTCGTTCCAGCGGCTGCTGCAAGCCGGCGCCGACCAGCGCTTGGTGAGTTTGCAAGACCAGTTTTGCTGCCGCTTCCAGCATATCCGTCTCGATCAACAATTCAAATGCTTCCATCTGACTGCGTGCGACAGCCGCCAGCTCATTGGCTTGCTGCTGCCGGTTAATTTCAATCAGGCGGAAGGCGGCTGCATCCCGCCGACGCGCTCGCCATAGCTCCTCCATCTGTTGAGCGCGGCAGAAATCCCTGACGACATCATGGGTGACCAGATATTCGATTTCGCTCTTGCTGTTAATCATGCTGAGCAATCCCCAACTGATTAACTCGGCAATGCAATGAGCGTAATGATCGGTTGTCAAAGACGGGTGATCTCGCCAAAGCCAGCCGACGGCTTCCGGTGGAACCAACTGACCATAAGCGGAGAGCCGATTGAGCATCTCGCGGCTTGGCTCAGACAAGCGCGCGTAATTGAGCTGCACAGCCCGCCATTCCGGTGGCGTGGTCTCATGGTTGGTGATTTCTGCCAACGCTTCCTCTAGTGGTTTGAATCGGCAATAGCAATCAAGCAGAACCAGCGACAGAGGATGTCCACCGAAGGCTTCGGCAGCAGCGCGTATCTGTTCCCACGAAGCGGCAGCCAGGCGGGGCAGCGTTTGCATCATGCCGATCGCATCGGCCTGCGGCAGCGGGTCCAGCGCCACCAGATGCGGCCGAGCGACCAGCGTGAACGGCATGCGGCTAACGAACACAAACTTGCTACGAGCGGTGGTCAGCGTCAGCAGCGTATCAAAGAATCGTTGCACGTGTTCATCGGTCAGAGACCATCCAGTGTCCCTTTGTGTGAGTTGGCTTTCAACATGATCGAAGATCAGCAATGTCGGATATTGATTCAATGCCTGAGCCAGTCGGCTGGCTAGCGCCTCCGGCTCTTGTGCCTGCGCCGCGCAACCCTGCAAGTCGTTCACGCCTTGCCGTTGAAAGTGTTGATGTAGCTCCTCGACGATCTGTTCCGGCGTCAGTATCCCGTTGTGATAATCGAAGAGAAAGATGTATCCGAAGTGGTTGCGCAATGCCGGTCGCGTGTGACGGATCAATGCTGTTTTGCCGATGCCGCCGGCGCCGTGAAGGACGATGGTATTTTGATGAGAGTGTTGCAGGGCCTCCAATAAGCTTTTGGATTCCTGATCTCGTCCGTAGAAAATTGATGGAGCGTGTACGTCCTGGATAGTTGGCATAGTCAGGTCAGAGTTGATTCAGTTGGTATTGTGGAGCGGTCGCAGCGTGGCGATGCAACCACCGGGTTGTCGAAATCGCGTGCCTATTGTGTGAGCTGGCTGCGTCGGGCGTTGATTTTTTCGGCGGCGGCGCGAGCCTCTTTTTGACAGCGTGCCCGTTATGTGCGCTGGCCGCGTCGAGCCGGGTGATCATGGTTTTTGCTGGTTTCACGTTGAGTGATGATAGCACATCGGGCAAGTGCATGTGGCGTGCCGCCGGCCATGTGCTCAGATAAAGCTCATCGCGGATAGACAAAAAGATGGCTCCGAAAGCCGCTTTAGGGCGGGCGTTGGGCCAGCAACGAAGGCAATGGCTTCGTCACCAGCCGCGTGTTGTATCGCTCCAGGATGGCGCGGCGCTCTTTGGTCATCGGATATGATTCAGGCGGCGCATACGGATATGCGCTCATGCCATGAAACGGCAGTGGCCAGACGTGGTCAGGGCTGGCCGAGTTGATGTCCATTTCCTTGCTAAAGCCGTCGGCGTACAGCAAGAACGTATACAGCCAGCCATCCGGCAGTGGCGGCAGCTTGGTAGCATCGAACGAGAGGGCGATCTCATCACCAGGCCGTGAAATCACAAACAGGTCATCGGTTTGACGCAACAACTCGCGCACATCGCCTTCGCGTGTATACCAGCCTGTCGGCGTTTTCCAGGGCGAATCGGGTGAAACGCGGTCGTAATCGTACAGAAGCGGTTGTTTGCCGTCTGGCGTCAGCGGCTCCGAAAAGCCACGCCAACGCAGCTCGGCTGCTACCGGATCAAGCCGGATCGTGCGTGTGGATATCGCGTCGTCAGACGTGGCCACGAGAATTTGGTCCCAGTAAATGCGCATGTTTGTGGTAATGCGAAGTTCGCGGCTTGAGGAAAGGAATTTGTCAGTCAGGTCGAGCACAATCGTCTGCGGCCGACCCACTGGTATGCCGATGTCGGCTATGACGGTTTGCCATTGACCGTCCCTGTCTTTGACCTGGAGCGACGGCGGTTTCAAGCTCAACCCAGCTTGATGCGCTGCCACGTTATCGCTGGAAAAGGCGTAATCGGTCCAGCCGGTCAGCAGCAGTAAAGTTCGATTGAAACTCAACTGGCCTAGATCAAGCGTCAACGTGTGTTCTTCAGCATAGCCACGAATCGGCAGCAATCGGAAATCATCAGGGTACTGGCGATCAACGTGAAGCACTCGCGCTAACACATCATGGCCGTGCTGATCCATGGCAGCGGCCGGCGGGCGAGCCTCCTTGGCGATCCATAATCTGAACGGGCGCGGCACGGCTGTCATCCCTTCGTTCGGGTAGACCTGCACGGTAGCCGGATGCGCGACGGCAATCAAATGTAACTGGTCAAGGTAGAGCACTTCTTCCAATTCATTGGTGACGCGAAGCTCGTAGCGTCCTTGGCGCGGTTTGAGCTGATCGTAGCGGATACGAACATATTCGACCGGATCAGGATAATTCCAGCGCCCCGGCCCGATGGAGTAGCCCATCTCGCCGCCACCCAAAAAGTCGGTGACAAATTCAAATCGCTCGCCATTCCACGTGTAGAGGTAAGGACATGAAGACGGCTTGCGATCAAGTTCTGTGACTGACACCAAGGCAGGGCCTGCGGCGGTTGATGGTATCTCCGTTTCGGCTTGAACGATGCCGGCAGGCCAAATCAGCCGCACGACGTCGGCCGCTTGGCGCCGCCCCAAACCCAGCAGAACATCAGCCGGCGCTGGCGCAGGCACGGCAGCGTAGGTTTCCAGTTTTTGCCTGAGGCTGCCGGCTCGCACTTCGATTTTGGTGGCCACACCGCTACGGTTGCTGACGCGACCGGTCAGGTGAATACGCAACGATGGGTGACGGTTCCCGCCTTCATTGCGAGCAATGCGCAGTGTGCCGCCAGGCCATCGCGCCATCAGATCCGTGTCGCCGTCACTGTCTAAATCGCCTGAGGCGAAGCCGCGCGGATGAGGCGACTGAGGTATTGGAGCAAACTTGGCATCTACGGCGCGATCACTAACGTCCATCCATTCGCTGCCCAGATTACGCAGCACGCGCAGCCGCCCATGCGCGCACACGATCAGGTCCAAAAGTCCGTCATTGTCATAATCAAAAAATTGGGCGGCGCTTGCGCCAGCCGAGCTGTCGGGGGCAACGCTGGTGACAAAACGGCCCTGCCCATCGCTGGTGATAAACAGGCCAGGCGATTCCAGACGCCCAAAAAAGAAGTCGGTGAAGTTGTCTTTGTTCGTGTCGCCGGCAGCCACGCACACGAACGCATCGGAGGTTGTTAAGCCAACATCACGCGCCACATCGCGAAATGAATAATCACGACGATTGGCCAGCAACGCCGGGGCGCTGCCGTAATTCAGGACTAGTAAGTCAATATCGCGACGATTGTCGTAATCGGTCGGCACAACGGCCACAGCGCGTTGCTGCGAGCCGGCGACGTTCGCCATTGTCGTGATGTCAGCAAACCGCCCGTTGCCCAAGTTGCGTAACAGCATGTTCGGCGCAGCGGCGAAATCATCAGGGAAGATGAGGCGCGATTTGTTAGCGGCCGGTTTGTTCAGGTCAACGAAACCGGCGATGAACAAATCCAGATCACCGTCATGATCCACATCGGCGAATGCAGCCGACAACGCTAGATACGGATACGAAGGAATCTCGGCAGCGGCCGTCACATCAGCGAACCGGCCACCGCCCTCGTTGCGATAGAGCGCGTTGCCGCCATAGCGCAGGACAAACAGATCAGGTTTCAAATCATTGTCGTAGTCGCCGGCGACCGCCCCGATGTTGATTGCGTTGGAATCGGCTGTAGCCAATCCCGACGAAGCGGTCACGTCAACCAGCGCGCTGCCGTCGTTGCGATACAAGCGTAGATTGGTTGGCGAGAGATCACAAACATCCAGGTCGCCATCGCGGTCGTAGTCAAGTAGCGTGACGCTCCCATTGAATTCGGCGATCAACTGACGCTTGGCTGCCGGGTTGAACTCGTCCGCTTGGAATTGACGCCCGAAGAGCGGGGCAACAGCCGGCGACTTTCCCGGCAGCGCTGTCGTCTCCGGTTGAGGCAGAAAGCGATGAGTAGCTTCCGTCAACGTGACGTTCGGGACAGCGCGATCCACCAGCTCAGGTTCAGCGCCCGTCGAGACGATCGCTTCGGCGTAGCGGCCTTGCTCCAGATAATTCTGGCCGAGCGTCGTGCCATACCCGCCCGCGCGAATCTGTTCAAACTGCTGCATCAGGCGTTGACCTTGCTCGCGTTGGCCGGTGCGCAGCAGGGCGAGCGCCAGATTGTAGGCCGCCGTGGCGTGGTACGGTTCAGCATCATACGCCGTGCGGAGGTAGGATATTGCTTCGGCATGCTTGCCCTGTTGCAAGTAGATTTGCCCGATGTTCACGTTCGTGGCCACATCGCGTGGGTCTCGTTGCAGGACGCGACGGAAAGCGGCCAGGGCCTGCTCCGGTTGATTCTGAGCGCGCGCCACAAGCGCCAATATGTAATGAGGCTGAGCTGCGTTGGGCATCAATTCAGCGGCTACCTTGGCCTCACGCGCGGCGCCGACCCAGTCGCGATCATAAAACAGAGCAATGCTCAGGTTGAGACGAACTATCGCCAGTTTCGGATCAATCCTGAGCGCGCGTTGAAACGCTTCGGCTGCCGGCTTGTATTTGTATTGTTCCAGCAGGGCGACGCCGAGATTATTGGCGCGATAAGCTTCCTCTCGGTCTGGCGGCGGGGTTGAACGTTGCTCGCGCTGCGCGCCGCAGGAGAGGCTCAGGGTGAGCATTGCGATAGCTAGGGATGCCCAGAATCGTCGCTGATGGCGCATAGGAATTAGCTTTTGGCCGGTTTGCTTCCAGTGGCCGCGCCGGATGCGGTCGGATGAACGAACTGGATGGGTTGAGCTGAGATGATCCCTTTGCCTTCTTGGATAGTGATGAACTGATTCGCCTTGGTTTCAGGGATCGTCTCGCGACGCCCCGTTGGCCAGATGACCTCGATGCGCAACGCTCGTTCTGCTTGACCCAGTCCGAACGTCAATGGCAGCTCGCTCTGTGAGCAATAACTGGAGCCGGTTTTGACGAGGTTCCAAAGCGGAGGGCCGCCTTCACGTTTGACGATGACTTTGGCGCCAATACCGTCGCGATTGCTGGTGACGCCAACGGTTTTGATGCGCAGCATGTTGTTTTGATTGCCGTTTTCGTTGCGCAGCAAGCGAGCTGGACCATTGTTGATCGTGATGAGCAAATCGAGGTCGCCGTCGTTGTCATAATCGGCGTAGGCTGCGCCGCGGCCAACCATCGGTCGTTGCAACGCGCGACCTAGTTTCTGGGTGACGGCCTCAAAGCGCTTCTTCCCAAGATTGCGGAAGACGTGCGCTGGCTGCGCATATCGGATTTGCGGTTGAATGGCTTCAATGTCATCGGCGACGTGGCCGTTGGCTGCAAAAATATCGAGCCATCCGTCCAGATCATAGTCGAAGAAGAAGCAGGCGAACGTCAATGAGAGCAGCGAAACCCGGCCAATAGTTGAACTCGGCGCTTCGTCAACAAACAGACCGGACCCTTCGTTGTGATAGAGCGCCATCATTTCGGTGGAAAAATTGCCGATGACCAGACTGGCGCGGCCTGAACCGTCGTAATCGGCTGCATCAACGCCCATGCCGGCGCGGGCAACGCCTTGTTCGTTGAAGGCCACGCCGGCGGTCAGCGCCACATCGGTGAACGTGCCATTGCCATTATTGCGGTAGAGTTTGTTTGGTTGCGTATCGTTAGCGACGAACACATCCATCCACCCATCCTCGTCGTAATCAAGCATGGCCACGCCGAGCGACTTACAGGTGGGGTCAAACAGGCCAGCTTGTTGGGTCACATTTTCAAAGGTGCCATTTCCTTTGTTGCGATAAAGTGTGGGGCTTTGACCGGTGTATGATTCGGGCGTGCAATAGGATTTATTCGTGCCGTCCAGTGTGCAAAACAGGTCGGTCTCAATCGTCCATTCCACGTAGTTGCAGATGAACAAATCAAGGCGACCGTCTTTGTCGTAATCGAACCACATTGCGCTGGTGGAAAAACCAGGATCATCCACGCCCGCTGTGGCTGTCACATCCTTGAATCTGCCGTTGCCAAGGTTACGAAACAGGCGATTGGGGCCGAGGCAGGTGATGTAGATGTCAACGAATCCGTCGTTATCGTAGTCGGCAATCGCGCAGCCCATTGCGTACATTTCCACTGCCAATCCGGCTTGAACGGTGACGTTCGTGAAGCTGCCGTCTTGATTATTGCGATAGAGGGCCGAGAACGATTTTGCTTTCTTATGGCCCGGCCAGCTCATCGAGTTAATCAGCAAAATGTCTTGCCAGCCGTCATTATTGTAGTCAAGAAACGCGCAGCCTGAGCCGAGCGTTTCCGGCAGGTACTTCTTGCCGAAGGCGCCGCTATGATGCCTGAAGCGAATGCCGGCTGCCGTGGTAACGTCGGCAAATTCGATGGGACCGGAGGGGCGTGGCTGTTCCGATGGCTGTGACTCAGATGGTTCGGCCGGTTGTTCAACGACTGCCGATGGCGGCGTATTGACCGTGTTGATGACGGATCGCGTATCCCGCGAACAACCGGCGGCCAGCAGGACGCTCAGGCCGGCCATGACGAACACCCAGAGAAGTGGGTTGCCGAGCACTGTAGCACCGCTTCCTCGGCAAGCTCGCCGCTCTGTCGCGTAAGTCGGCTTGGCCTGATGCAATGCCGGTTGAAGATGGTGCTTGATGCCAACCCGGTGCTTATAGAAAAATCCTATCATGCGCCTTACCTGTTCAGAGCGACGTCCGAATGCGATCCTTTCTTCAACCGTGCATCGTAAGCCGGCGATGGCTTCAACGTGTTCAATGGCACAGAGTGATGCTCATGCACCGACTGCCGTTCGTTATTGTCGTGAGGATGAAGCTGGCGATACGGGCCGGTGATGAACTGGGCCGATTCATCAGCCTTGAAGCGTTTGTACAACGTCTGGTGACGCTCAGCCAGTGGTTTGTTGCCGAGACCTTGGTAGCAGAGCATCAAGTTGTAATGGGCCTGCAAATCTTCAGGATCAATCTTCAAGACCTTTTGAAATTGAGCAATTGCCTCTTGGTAGTGTCGCTGCAAAAACAGGATGCGCCCGATCTGATTGAGGACGACGCGGTCGCGGGGGTATTGCTCGGCGGCTATGTGCAGGTGGCGCAGCGCTTCATCATACCGGCCTTTATTCTTCAACGCTGTGGCCAGAAAGAAATGGGCGCTAGCCAGGCGTGGATTGACCTCCAACGCTTTGCGGAGCACCTGTTCGGCGCCATCCATATTGCCTTCTTGCACGCGCGCGCGCCCGACGTTGACCCATCCGTCGGCATAGTCTGGGTCCATCTGGGTTACTTTCAGGAACACCGCTTCTGCTCCTTTGAGGTCGCCTTGCAACAGCAAGCCGATGCCGTAATCATTCCACCGCTCGCGGACCGATTTGTCCAGATATGGTTTGACCTCAGGCAATGGGGCGTTTTTCGGCAAGACCGTGAGCGTGGCGCGATGTTCAGCCATGACGGTGATGGGAATATCTGGAATGGCCTTGATCTGACCGGATACGCCGGAAGTGTCACCAGTGAATACCCAACGGCCGTCGTCGTGGCCAGGCGCTACAGAAAAGTTCGTATGGTTGGGATCACGGACACCGGCAAAGGCCCACTGGGTATTCCACCATGCGAACTTCCGGTAATTGAGCTTGGCCGTCAGGATGATTTGATCGCCGCAATCAGGCGGAATATGCAGCCGGTAATGGACCGTATCCGCTGCGCCGGGTGGGATCAGCCGGACATAGGCGACGGAACGCGCCATCCATGCGTTGCGCTTGTTGATGACATTGCCGCGTTCGTCGAGCATGAGGCTGCGATAGAAGTGCGCTCCTGGCTCGACCGGCCCTTTCCCGCCGTCTTCGACGACGCCGCTGTGAAAGATCGTCCGCCCGTGATTGTCCACAGCCTGCAATTCAACCCATACGTCGAAGGCGTCAACCGTGCCGCCGGGGAAGAAATGGCCGACTCGGCGCGTCCGTACCACGACTTCAATGCGCACCGATTCGCCGCGTCGGACGGTCGCGTTGACTTTGTCCAGCGGCGCAATGACTTCGACAGGTTGTGTCATCACGCCCGACGATGCGCCAAAATGAATGGATTCTTCGCCAACAGCAAATGTGCTGGAGAGTCGTGGTTCCTCCCGATTCTTATTCAGCTTCGGGATGAGCATCGGCGCCTGGCCGGTCCGCGCCATGCCGAAGATGTCAATGGTGACCGCGCCGCTCTGCAAAAATTCCTGTGTGATTCGCATCTGTTCATGATCGCGATTGACGTAAGGCAGGGCTGTATTGGCGCCGGGAAACCGATGTGAATGGACGTAGCCATCACGCGCTGCCGGATCATTCGATGGCACGAGCGGCATGTGACAATCGGTGCAGGTCTGAGGCTTTGGCGGATAGTAGAATGAACGCGCGCCCTGGCCAGATACGCCGGAGGATTGCCAGTTGTCATACTCATTGAACCCGCGAATCCAGCGATACGCATTGACAGGGACGTCTAAGTGCACTTTGTGACATGAGGAACAGAACTCTGCCGACTGCTCGCGATGGAACCGTTTGAGAAATGTCTTTCGATGCGGCGCCGGGTCCACTTTGAGTAAGTAGTCATGCGTCCATCGCAGGAATTTATTCTCGCTCACCGACAAATCGTGCAGCGGCGGATATTCGATGACGAAATCACCCTGTCCCATGGTGCTGTTGACGTGCACGATGGAATGGCACGATGTGCAGGCCAATCCGGCTTGCGCTTCCGGCGTGTTGATTTGCTCTTTGATCGGCCGGTCGAATCGTCCGTTGAAAAAGACAGCGTGGTCGTGACAACCGGCGCACCACTTTGATGGCTTCGTGCCGACCACTTCCTGCATGTACTCGATGGACTTCCGATACCACTGATTGTTGAATGACGAGAAGTGATGAGCGGACGAGTTCCACTGCTGGAATATATCCTGATGGCAACGACCGCAGCTCTCGCTCGTCAGGAAAAAATCAGATGGAATGAGTCCATTGACAGTTGTGTTAGCTGATGAGGGAAAGAACGGACTGTTGGGCCCCGCGCCTTCGCCTTCCATGCTCAGGGGCGGATTATCAGGATTCACAATGCGGCCAGTCTGTCGCCCGGTGTAGTAGTTGTGTGCCATCGTGATCAGCGGAAAAGCGATGATCATGCAGCCCG
The DNA here is from genome assembly GCA_025054955.1 of Blastocatellia bacterium. Taxonomy (NCBI): domain Bacteria; kingdom Pseudomonadati; phylum Acidobacteriota; class Blastocatellia; species Blastocatellia bacterium. The sequence goes on from JANWZE010000133.1 coordinate 93,019, forward strand.
TGACAAGCGCAGCTTTCCTCCGCGCGCGCGCTCGTGTAGCTCCGCTTTGCCAGTGATTGAGCAGGTGAATGAGCATGGGAATTGAGCCGCCGACGGCCAGCGCGATGTGTGTGTAAAGCAGCCAGCGGTAAGGCCGCGTTGCGCCCAGGATCATTAACGCGACGCCGGAGATGGCGCTCAAACTGAGCGCTGCTGCGGCGATCAAAAGCCACGCCGGCAGGCGCAGCAGCCGAGGCAAGACATAGCCGGCTGCCACAACGGCGAGGATCACGCCAAGCACCATGTGAACGACCACGTTGCCAAAATAGAAGAACGTCGGCTCAGCATAGGCTGCCAGATATGAGCTATTCAAGACCAGGAACACAAAACCGATGGCGAGCAGTTTGACGGTTCTCGTCCGACCTGATGGATTGCTCATAGGGCCCTCCTTAGGACGCATGGTTGCGCGTGCTACGGTTGAGCGGCAAGTTAACCATATCCGTTCTTTGAAGCGCAAGGTCGAACCTGCGGTCTTGCGCTGACTGAGCGGACTTCATGAGGAGACGGTCGCTGCCGATTGACCGAAGCCAGAATGAACAGCCTGCCAGGCGCGCTCAGCCAGCAGGCCAGCTTGTTCAGGCGTGTACGGCGAAACATCAATCGGATCGTGCACGATCAGATGCACTGTCCCCGGCGTGACTCCGATCGTTCCTTTCGGCATGATCCGATGCGTGCCATCCACGGTGACCGGCACAATCGGCGCGCCGACTTCAATGGCTAAGTGGAACGCTCCTTTCTTGAATGGCCGCATCGTGCCATCGGGCGAGCGGGTGCCTTCGGGGTAGACGATGAAACTGCGTCCCTGTCGGACTCGCTCGGCTGCTTGGCGCGTGCTGGCAATCGCCGCTTCGCGGTTGCTGCGATCAATTTTGGCACAGCCAATCAAATTCAGCCCCTGACTGAGAATAGGAATTTTGTAGAGTTCTTTCTTGACCAGCAGCGCGTGATTCGCGCCTAGATGAAGAAACATGATGATCGGGTCAAGCCAACTGGCGTGATTGGACACAAAAATATACGGTTGTCCCTTGCGCAGTCTTTCATACCCGCTCACCTTCACCCGGACGCCGGCCATCCAGTTCCCAATCTGGAAGACAATGCGCGCCGGCAAGAAGATAATCGAAGGGTGACGGAAAACTGCGCAGAGGAGCACGATAAGCACGCCAACGGTGAATAAATTGAGTCCCCACCAAGCAAGCAGCAACATGCCTCGCGCCTTGGCAGCCCACGCCACTCTTGTCACGCGCTCTGATCCTGAGATAGAGTTTGCCGTCATAAATCTTCGTGCCACCCGGAGTCAATCAATGAATCGCATGGTTCGATACAGCCTCATCGCATGTTGTCTCGTCATGGTTGCGACCATTGCGCCGGCGCAACGACTGGTGCGCTCGCCGCAGGCCGTACTGGGCTTTGAGCCGGGCCAAGCTCGCCGGCTGGCCAACTGGACGCAGATCGTTGATTATTTCAAGATGCTCGCTCAACATTCACCGCGCGTCCAAGTTCGCGAGTTAGGACGATCCACCCTTGGCCGGCCCTTGATTGTAGCCATCATTTCGTCGGAAGCCAACCTGCGCAAGTTGGATCGGCTCAAGGAAATTCAACGCATGTTGGCTGATCCACGCTTGGTCGCCGATGAGGAGATGGCCGAACGGCTGATCAGCGAGGGCAAGATCGTCGTCGCTATCAGTTGTTCGCTGCATTCGACGGAAATCGTGGCGTCGCAAATGTCGTTGGAGCTGGCTTACCGCCTGGCCAGCGAGAATACCGCCGAAACACGTGAGATTCTCGATAACACCGTCATCCTTCTGTTCCCCAGTCCGAATCCGGATGGCATTGATATTGTCAGCGCATGGTATGAAAAAACGTTGGGCACGCCCTATGAAGGCAGCGATCCGCCGGAGTTGTACCATGTTTATACTGGGCACGATAACAATCGCGACTGGTTCATGCTGACACAGGTGGAGACACAGTTGGTCACACGCTTGTTTTATCGTGAGTGGTTTCCCCAGATTGTCTACGACGTTCACCAGATGGGCTCCAATGGCGCCCGGATGTTTGTGCCACCATTCTACGATCCGGCGAACCCGAATATTGATGCGATGCTCATTCGTGACATCAACAAGATCGGCAGTCATCTGGCTTCGGCGTTGACCGCTGCTGGATTCAAGGGGATTCTTTCCAACGCCCAGTTTGATATGTGGTGGCATGGCGGGTTTCGCACGGCGCCGTATTATCACAATGCCATCGGCATCCTGACTGAAGCGGCCAGCGCGCGGTTGATGTCGCCCGTTGAAATTCGCGCTGAACAATTGCGCGGTCATCCTGCCGGCTTTCCCAATCCGCTGATGCGTTCGATCAATTTTCCCGATCCGTGGCCGGGCGGTTTATGGCAGCCGCGCGATATTCTCGATATGGAACTGGTCGCGTCGCGGGCGCTGCTGCTGTTGGCCGCGCGATACAAGCGCGACTTCATGATGAATGTGCATCGTGTCGCGCGGCGCGCGATTGAAGCAGGCCGCACTCAACCCCCGTTTGCCTACGTGATCCCGCCTGAGCAACACGACCCGATTACCACGGCGCGGTTTCTCACTGTATTGATGGAGCAGGGCATTGAAGTTCATCAAGCGCGACGCTCCTTTGTGATCGAAGGCGTCCGGTATCCGGCCGGGACGTTTGTCATCTTGATGGCGCAACCGTATCGAGCGTGCGCCAAAGCACTGCTCGAATCTCAAACCTATCCTTCGATTCCTACCGCCGATGGGACTGACCAGCAACCCTACGACGTGGCCGGCTGGACGCTGCCCATGCAGATGGGCGTCAGTGTGGTCGAAGTCGAGCGCCAGTTTGAAGTGGATTTGAAACGGATTGATTCAGTCGCGCCGCCCGACATCGGCGTGGAAGAGCTGCCCGGCGGCCAGGCTGCAACGACCTGGCTCTTGCGACCACAGACGAACAACGCCTTCGCCGTAGTGAACGAACTGCTGGAGCCAGAATCGCCCATACAGATCAGCCGACTGCGCGAGGATGTGGAAATCGAGCGGCACGTTTATCAACGAGGCAGTTTTGTGCTGACGGCGCGGCCGCGACAACACGAAGCGGCTCGCGAATGGATCGCTGTGCTGGCCTCCAAGCATGAGATCAAAATTCAGGCTGTGCGATCCATTCCTGAGCGAGCTAAAGCGGAGATTCAACGCAACCGGATCGGCCTCTATCGCAGTTGGGTGCCTTCTATGGATGAAGGCTGGACACGCTGGGTGCTGGAGCAATTCGGATTTCAATTTGAGACGGTTCGCGACAGCGATATTCGTGCCGGCAATTTGAATGACCGATTTGATGGAATCATCTTGCCGGATCAAACGCCCAGGCAGATTCTGGAGGGGCATGCGCCCGGTCGGTACCCGCAACAATACACGGGCGGCGTGGGCATCAGTGGAGTTCAACAATTGAAGTTATTCGTGCAGTCGGGCGGCACGCTGATCTGTTTGGGGCAAGCCTCTGACTTTGTGCTGGAGCACTTTGACCTACCGGTGCGCAACGTGCTGGCGCAAGCCTCACGACGTGAATTCTTCTGCCCTGGTTCGATTCTCGGCATTGAGGTTGAAACGCTCCATCCATTGGGGTACGGCATGCCGGCTAGGAGCATGGCTGTCGTGCGCGATAGTCTGGCGTTTGAAGCGACGGGACCGCCAGCGAGCAATGCCGTTGATGTCGTTGTTCGTTACGCCAAAACAGATGTACTCAAGAGCGGCTATCTGCTGGGCGAAGATCGAATCGCCGGACGCGCTGCGATGGTGGAAGTCAAAGTCGGGCGAGGCCGCGTGATTTTGATCGGCGTTGCGCCACAACATCGCGGTCAAGCGCATGGCACGTTCAAGTTGTTGTTTAATGCGATCTATCGAGCCGGGGCTGCCTCGGAGCAAGGCAAAGAGGCTCGTTCGCAACCGTGACTCTGTTTGCGCCTCCAGCGCAAGCTGCTGTGTGCCCTTTCTAAAGGAGCGACAGGGGCAAGCGGCGTCAGCAGACGCCGCAAGAGGGTAGCCAGACGCGAAACGTCTGGGTCGGAGATCATTCGCCGATTTCCAGTGCGCCTTGAAGAGGCGCTACGAGTTCTGGCAATGGGGCGTTGATGCAGTTGAATTGGTGGCCGCAAGCGCCCATGTCGTGGCGCGACTGCAGACGCGCCACGATTGTTCGGTCTGTTGTCCCAGACGTTGCACGTCTGGATACCTTCTGTTTGCGCCTCCGGCGCAAGCTGGCGTCGGGCGTCTTCAAGGGAATCGTCCCTATGCAACAGCACGCCGCTAAGGATGAAAATACAATTCTTTCGTGAGGTTCGTGTGTGTCGTGGGCTATTTTCATAGGAGTTCTACATGTCGTCCGGACGACGCGAGAGAAACGATGAAAAACGCCACAGGCAGGAATGCCTGTGCCACTTTTTCTGGGGAGGGAGAGGAGAGGAGTCGGGCGGCCACGGCGAGCCGCCCGTACAGGGTGACTGTGGGCTCGCGTTTTCGCCCGGAAAGCGGGCAGGCGGGGATGCCTGTATGGGGGCCTCGCTGTGGGCCCCCGCGTAGAATGCGTGTGAGCGGATAGGCCCGAATTCTTAAACCCGCAATTGGTACTGTCCATCTGTGTTCATCAGCGGTGGTTCCGAGGAATCGCTCAAATGTTGTTTTCAAGGAAATCGCTCATGGGCAATGAGCCCACAACGAACGA
>JANWZE010000134.1 GCA_025054955.1 Blastocatellia bacterium
GCCCTCTTGGAGGGAAATCCCAAGCATGAAATCGTTAATCCGAAGCGTTTAGAATTTCGGATTTGGGATTTCGGATTTCCCCGCAGGGGTTCAGGAGGTTAATCATGAAGAGAGAACGAGTGTTCTTGGTGGTGTTCATGCTGACTTTGGTCATGACGACGAGCGGTTGTACCGGTCGGCTCATGGCAGGCATGAGGAAACTATTTGTCAGGCCGGTGCAAACTGTTGTGGCCAAAACCCAGCAATTGTTTGACCGTTCGCAACCTCAACCGTCCGCTTCTGCGGAGCAGGCCAACAGCGACATCAAGCCGGTCATAGCGATTGAAGATAGCGCCGGCCAACCCGCTGAGCCTGCCGATCAACCTTCGCCGGAAGCGACGCCTGCTGCCGGTGAAACGGCCACGGCAGCTCCGGCAGCAGACGCATCCGCGCCGGTTGCGGCTTCAACGCCAGCGATCACGTTAGATGGCGTGATTACGCCGGAGATGGCTGCCCGCTATCGTGAAGAGCTTATTGCCAGGCCTTATGACGCGCTGGTTCGCTACAACATGGGGCGACTCTATCTGCAACAAGGGTTGCTCAATGAAGCGGCATACGAATTTGATATGGCCACCTCGCTGGATCAGCATTTCACCTATGCGTTCATTTTGTTGGGTCGGACGCTGCGCCTGCGAGGACAGTATGATCTGGCGATGGCCAAGTTCATGACGGCGGCCAAGCTGCAACCAGACATGCCTCTGATCTACGTTGAGGCCGGCATCTGCTGGGATCAGCGAGGCTATCATGAACGGGCCCGCGAGCAGTATGCCCGGGCGCTTGCGTTGACGCCTCATGATAGCCGGCTTCACAACAACATCGGCTATTCGTACTTCCTCGAAGGTGAGTACGCCGCAGCCATCAAGGCCTATCGTCGCGCGTTGCAGATGAATCCGGGCGACCGCCACGCCCACAACAACATCGCCATGGCGTATTCCATGCAGCAGAAATGGGACAAGGCGCTTTATCACTTCACCCAAGCGTTGGGCGAGGCAGCAGCACAAAACAATATCGGTCACCTGCTGCTGCGGGCCGGCCGGGTGGACGAGGCGCTGGCACATCTGGAGCTGGCTGTTCGGCTCAAACCTGATTCGTTGCGGGCGTTGGGCAATCTGGAATCGGCGCTGCGCATGAAAGGGCGCATTGACGAGGCCGCCCGGATTCATACGCAGATCGTTGAACTGGAGCGAGCGCAGGCGCGCACTGCTTTGTCATCAGATGGTTCATCGGCTGCGGCGAAGGAATCGCCTCAACGTTAAGACTGCTTGCTGAACCATTCATCTTCCTTTGAGAATAGGGGTGGCGCAAGTTGCCAACTTGCGCTACACCATTTTCCGTCTTCGTGCGTGCGATAGCACATCACCGGTTCCTTTGAAATTTGTGAGGCGAGCAGGTAATGAGATCGCTGATTGACCCTGCCGCCCCTCTTGGAGGGAAATCCGAAAACCCAAATCCGAAATCCCAAACGTTTCGGATTTGGGATTTCGTGCTTGGGATTTCCCCCCAGGGGCGGCCTCTCGGATCGTTATCCATGAACCTTGCTCTTGCTGCTAGGAGTTTGCTATCTTGCTCCCCTCGACCCTCTTCGAGGGAAATCCGAAATCCCAACCCCTCTTCGAGGGAAATCCGCCAGTCCCAAATCCGAAATCAGAGACGTTTCGAATTTGGAATTTCGTGCTTCGGATTTCCCCGCATGGACTTGGGATTTTCCCGCAGGGGCGCGTGAACTATCTTGCCATTGCCAATCCAACAGCAGGCCGGGGCCGATGTGGTCGGCTCATTCCGGAGATACGTCGCTGCTTGGAGGCGACCGGGCATGCCATTGAGTTTGTCATAAGCCGCAGTCAGCAACATCTGAGAGAACTGGCTCACATGGCTGTGCAGCAGCGATATGATGGTGTCATCTCGTGCGGCGGAGATGGCACAGCGCACTACATTCTTCAAGAGCTGCTCGGCTCAGACCTCACACTGGGCCTCGTTTCAGTTGGCACCGGCAATGATTGGGCCTCTAGCCTTGGTTTGCCCACCGACTATCGAAAAGCTTGCGCCCTGATCAAGCAGGGCAAGACTCGACGCATTGACGTTGCGCGAGCAGGCCCTCATGCCTATGTCTCTGTGGCCGGGACTGGCTTTGATGCTGAAGTCAACCGATTGGCCAATCAAAATTCGGCTTGGTTGCGGGGCCGGGCAGTCTATCTGAATGCTCTCTTTCGCGCGCTCTCTCAGTTTGTGCCTCAACCTGTGGAAGTCATCTACGATGGCCATCGTTTCGTTGGTCCGGTTATGCTCGTGGCTGTGGGCAACGGCGCCAGTTATGGCGGCGGCGTGCGTATCGTGCCGCAGGCTGTGATGGATGATGGGTGGTTGGACCTCTGCATTGTGAAGCAGACAACCCGGTTAGAATTGCTGAAAAACCTGCCGCGAATTTATCATGGTGGACACGTAGCTCATCCGGCAGTAGAAATTCATCGCGCGCGGCGCATCACCATTCACTCAACTCGTGCAATGGACTTATTTGGCGATGGGGAATACCTGCAACAAATACCGGTGACTATTGAAGTCGTGCCTCGCGTTCTCCGAATCATTGCTCCCTGAGCCCTCTTGGAGGGAAATCCCAGGCCCTCTTCGAGGGAAATCCCAAGCACGAAATCCCAAATCCGAAACGTTTGGAATTTCGGATTTGGGACTTCGGATTTCCCCGGAGGGGTTGCAGTGGGCTGTAGTGCGTTGGGCTTATCGGCCGACGATATATTGGTGGACTTGACGGCAGGCGTCTTCGTCTCCTTGGTTGCATCGTCGGCAGGCCGCCAGTATTTCTCGAGGCACGAACCGGCCGCTGCCCGGCGCCATTTGCAGACCGGCGCAGGAGACCGAACCTGTGTAGCCTTCGATGGTGCCGGGTGACATGTACCGCCCACCGGTCGGCGTGCTGGCCGCTGCCCGAGGCGTATCAGCGGCCTGACCTTGTGGGATAGACGATGAGGTCTCTGAGGAGTAGACGACCAGAAAGACAATCACCACCGCAATCAAAAATCCCAGTCCCAACGCGCTGGTGGCCGGCGATTCCTCGTGCTTGCCGCGAGCTGAAGTGGGCGTTAGTGCTTGCCGTGTTTCTGATGGTCTCATGTTTTATTCACCTTCGCCGCGGCTACAATAATCCTAGTCGCTCGGCGCCCGCTGATGAGCTGAGCAAATGGCGTGCCGCTATAGGATGAGAAGGTTAGCGCGACGATCCGTAACGAATGTTTCAATTATGGAATAAACGTGACAGGCGATGCTCAGCATTGAAGAGCCGTGCGCGGCTGCCGGCTGGCCTGGCTACGGCTGTCTGGACAGGGGTGCTCTTGCTTGACCTGCTTATGGTTTTATGGCATGTTAGCCGCCAATGAAGACATTGCTCTACAGTCTCTATCAGGCGCGGCGGGCCACGTTCACCGAATACCAAGGTTGGCAATTGCCGGATCGGTTTGTCGGTGTCGGCGAGGAGTATGGAGTCGTCCGAAGCGCCGTTGGTATCATTGACATCAGTCATCGCACGTTGATCACACTGACTGGACCTGACCGGGCTGAGTTTCTGCATCGGATTTTGTCGCAGCGTATCAAGGGCGTGCCCGGAGGCTGTGGATGCCATGCGGCATTGCTGACGCCGCAAGGGAAGATGATCGCCGTAATGAGAGTGTTGATCGGGGAAGATACGATTTTGCTCGAGAGTGAGCCGGCTGCTCGCGCCTCTTTGTTAGAGAAACTCGCTCTGTACCGGCTCAGTCAACGGGTGGAGATCGAAGATGTCACCGAACAGTTCGTCAAGCTGTCATTGCAAGGCCCTCACGCCGTCCGGCTGCTGCAAGCTCTCCTGCAGCAGGAGGTGGCCATCAGCGAGCAATTGCAGCACCAGCAGGTTCATGTCAACAACATCCCACTGCGTGCCATCAACGTTCAAGAGACCGGAGAGAGCGGATTTGAACTGATGGCGCCGGTTGCGATGGGAGCGTCGCTCTGGTCACATCTGTTGCACGTCGGCGCGCCATACGGCTTGCAGCCCGTTGGCTTTGCCGCGTTCAATGTGTTGCGCGTTGAAGCCGGCACGCCTTGGTATGGGGTAGACATGGATGACAGCCATTTTCCGCAGGAAGCGCAAGTTGACTACGTTCTGGACTGGACAAAGGGCTGCTACGTCGGCCAGGAGCCGATGGCGCGCATCCGATTTCGTGGCCACGTCAATAGGAAATTGGTTGGCTTGCGATTTGACAAAACAGCCTGCCCGGAGCAGGGCAATCAAATTGTCAGCGATGGCCGGGCGATTGGCTACATCACATCGGCGGTTCATTCGTTTTATCTGGACGCACCCATTGCCCTCGGTTATGTGCGACGAGAATACAGCCAGCCGGACACCGAGCTTGTCGTGCAAACCCGCGGTGGGGAAGTGCCGGCGGTGGTTTCGACGTTGCCGTTTTATCCGGGCGTTGATTTGGTGGCGTAGGAATTCTCCTCGAGCGGTTTCTGGATGAGTTTGCCCTGCGCACGCTTCGAGCGTGCGTCAGCTCACAAGATTCGGGGCGACTACGCTAGAGCGATTTGCGAATCGGTTTACCTTGGGAGCGCTCGCTTGCAGCGTGCAGTAGCCGGCAAGACACGGGGCCAGCAGGCTAAAGGCAATCGAAAATCGCTCTAAATGTAATTGAAAATCCACCTAGGTCTGATAACGATTGAAAACCTACCCAACACCAACCACCAACCAACAATCAGCACCCGCCCCGCAAACCCCCTCCTCGGAGGGAGATCCGAAATTCCAAATTCCAAATCCCAAACGTTTGGGATTTCGTGCTTCGGATTTCGGATTTCCCCGCAGGGCACAGGGTCTACGGATCTCGCAGCGTGCCTCACATCACACGACAGTGCTACCCATTCCCCTATTCATTGAGCATCGGTAATGCTAGCGGCGGAACTCTGTTGAATTCGAGCTGACTCAGCTCTGCCAGCGCCCGTTGCATAGTCGAGAATAACGTTGGCTCAATCGTAATCACAAATGGCAGGTTGCTCAGGTCTGGCCAAGGTTCCTGCCAAAGCGAATTGATGTTTATCTGGTGGCGAGCCAGAATGCTGGCCACTTCGGCAATGATGCCGGTTCGGTCTTTGACGAAAAAGCGGAGGAAGAAAGGATACACCTCAGTTGATTCGGTAGTAGCGGGATCGGCTGTATCAGGCGATTCGGCTGAATCACGATGAAAGACAGGTTGTAGGTAAAACGGCGCGGCTTCTTGTTTCCAGAGCGCCGCGTTCAGAATGTCAGCTACCACAGATACTGCTGTCGGGTCGCCGCCGGCGCCACGGCCAGTGAACATCGCAGAACCGAGCTTGTTGCCCGTCACTTCAACTGCGTTGAGCGCGCCCCCGATCGCTGCCAGCGGCAACCGCCGGTGCGTCAAAAATGGACTGACGCGCAGCGTGATCTCATCGCCGTTGCGCTGGGCTACACCCAACAGCTTGATCGTGTAATCGAGTTTGTTGGCGTAAAGAAAATCAACGAACGAGATGGCCTGAATGCCCAGTGTAGGAATTTTCTCAGGCTGGCTTGTTTTGCCGAAAGCCAGCAGGCTCAGAATAGAGAGTTTATCGGTCGTGTCGCGACCGGAAATATCGAGCCACGGGTCAGCTTCGGCATAACCGCGCGCCTGCGCCTCTTTCAGAACGTCCTGAAAATCGCGGCCTGATTGGCTCATTTCGGAGAGAATGAAATTGCACGTGCCGTTGAGAATGCCGCGCAACCGCACGATTCGATCTGCAAACAAGGCCCGTCGCAACACCCGCAGTATCGGAATGCCACCAGCTACAGCAGCTTCAAAGCCCAGGTAGGCATTATGATCACGGGCCAGTTGAAAATACCGACGGGCATGTTGAGCAAGCAACAGTTTGTTTGCCGTGACGACAGCTTTGCCTTGTTGCAGACCTGCGGTGATGATGGAATCAGCCGGCTCGTGACCGCCAATCAATTCAACCACGATGTCGGCAGGCGTTTGAAAAAACTGGTCGAGCGAATCGGTCATGACGACGCTCGAGTCAAGCAAGCGCGTATCCTTGCGCCGAATTGAGCGGTCCAACACGACTGCCAGCCGCAGCGGAACCCCTATCTCTTCGCGATAGCGTGAAGCCTCTTCCCGTAGAAGCCGGATCACAGCTTGACCGACGGTCCCGAAACCAGCTATCGCCACCCGGATTTCTCGTTCAGACATGAACCTTCCTCCCTCTTCGAGGGAAATCCGAAACCCCAAATCCCAAATCCGAAACGTTTCGAATTTCGTGCTTGGGATTTGCCGCTGCGCGGGTTTGGGGCTTCGGATTTCGTGCTTCGAATTTCCCCGCAGGGGTTACGGATCAGGAATCACGAATTCTGTGCTAGCCTGTGCAATCTGTGGCTTCATTCCACAGATCACGAATCACGAATTTCCCCCGCAGGGGTTGATGACTCAGTTTCTCGGATTGACAACAAATTCGCTGACCACCGATGGGCGCCGATTGGCTGCGCCAGCCGCTTGCGCTGGCGTGTAAGGATCAATCCCGTATGTGATGACGCGCAGTTGTTGCGACGTGGCGTCAATCCTGAATTCTGTCCAGCCGTACGTGTGCACGGCGACGTAACCGCCTGTGATAAGCCGGGCATCAATACCCGATCCTTCCAATCCGGTCTTGTCGTAGCCGTATCCTTCAATGACGGTGTCCATGAGTTCTTTCAGGAATGCGTCACGCAAACGTCGCGGCAGCGCCCGATAGGCATTGACCTGAGCCTCTGTCAGCAAGCCGGCCTGCGCCGCCAGTGCCACCACTGTTGGGCCGAAGGGAGCGTCGAAAGCCACCGCGCCGGTGGTGATCTCCCAGGCGCTGGTAGGAATTTGCGGGCCGCCAACGTGAGTCTGGTAGGTCAGGTTGTTCACCACAGTGCCGTGAATATCAGCCGCGATGAAGACCACGTTTTTGATATTGTTCGTGTGGATGAACGCCAACAACTCATTGCGCTCAGCCGCATAGCCTTCAAATCGGTCTTCAGCAGCCAGTGGACCGAAATTCTGAATCGGTTCAGGCACAATAATAAACTTCCATGTGATGCCGTTCAGATGCGCTCGAAGCAGGTCTGCTTTCAGCTCCTCCAGTTGCACGCGACTGAGCATGGTGCGATTCGGATTGAACGCGGCGATCAGGAACTGCCGCACCTCATCTTGGTTGGTGATGTCGCGAACCGGCTCAAGCGGTTCATCACGGAACGAGCGGGCGTCCAGCAAAAACACGGCAGCGTCGCTGCCATAGGTGATCGAGCGATAGAGCTTTCGCTCGTTTGCCGTGCGTGGCTCGCCGGTGTCGCCATAGAACTCGTCGTTGATCGGATTATACTCCTGGAAGGCTTGCAGTCCATTTTCGTAAAGCTCGGTGTCGTTAATAAACTGCACCATATCAGAGAATCGTGGATCGCTCGATGGTGGCGCTCCACCGGCGAAATCGTTAGTCACTTCATGATCGTCAATCATCGCCAGGATGGCAGTTGACGCGCGTAAGTCTCCGAGCGTATTGAGGCCGGTTCGGGTTGAATACACTTCGTTGTGCTTGCGGCGAAATTCTTCAAGCGTGCGCGTCTGCGCCAGTGGAACATCAGGCGACGGATAGTCAGAATAGATGGTATCGCCCAGCGCAACGAAGAACGCCAGGTCCAATTCCGGCGCGTTGCGCACAGACGGGTAGGGAGCCAGATCACCGCGCCAATCGCCAGAAACGCCGAATCGCAAGCCAAGGCGACTTCCTAGGGCTGCTGGCGTCCGGAACCGACCACGGCTGCTGGCTCCCATCGCGTCAGTCGCGCGGTAGTGGTAGACCGTGTTCGGCCTTAGCCCAGTGATGCTGACTTTGACTGGTTGTAACGGGTCCGTCACCAACGCCTGCGCTTGACCGAGAATCGTGGTGAAGTTGGCATCCAGCGCGTACTCGAACGTGACCACGCCGACCGTTTGACTTCGTGCCCACAACACCGCTGATGTTTGGGTCACATCACCGGCAGCCACCAGGTTCGGCAAGCCAGCTTGCGCCGCCATCCCGGTTTGAGTCAATGCGCTCGGCATGCCGAGCACCACTAAACAAAGCAGAAGTAAACTGATTATCAGCAAACGATTCTTCATATTCTCCTCCTTCACGTGAGAGCGTCCCGCGGGAGCGTCTCTACGGTTGTGACCGGTGTTTTCCAAATCGAGCACATGCCCGCCAACGAATTGCTGTCATCCACCGGGCGCAGAGCAGATTATGAATTCGTTTGAGAGAAGTCAAGGGCACAAGCGTGACCCTCTTCGAGGGAAATCCGAAGCCCTCTTCGAGGCAAATCCGAAATCCCAAATTCGAAATCCGAAACGTTTCGGATTTCGTGCTTCGGATTTCGGATTTCCCCGCAGGGGCACGGGGGCTCAGGAGCTATTGAATTTTGTCAGCAGGGGCACATGTAGAACAATGGCACCGGGTCCGGGAAGCTCATGGAACGCGGATGACACGGATTCGGCTGATCAACACGGGTCAGTCCGTGAAAATCCGCCGCATCCATCTCAACGGCGTTTTTCCAACCCCACCGCATCTATCTCATCGGCGTTCTATCCAACCCAACTAGCTTGATGCCATGCACGCAGAAGATCGTCCCAACAACTGAGCACCGCTGCCATAGAAAAGGCCAGTGTGTAGCTACCTGCGTCAGCCACTAGTGAGTGTGGGGGCTCTGAAAAGCTCGGGACGAAGTCTATGCCTCGGCTCCCTTGTTGGTGTTGCTTTGGTGGTTGTGTTTTTGGTTTGTTGGCAGTTGGGCCATAAGATGTGTTATCGGACGTCAGTCATCTCGCGCCTCGCTCCACACCCTCTCGAGAATGTGGCACAGACGCTTCTGCCTGTGCGCCATTTTCATCGTTCGTGGTAAACCTCATCTCATGGACGATTCCCTTCAAAACAGCATTTTCATCGTTCGTGGCGTGCCCCCGCTCATGCACAATTTCCGTGAAAACATTTCATCACAGAGACACTAAGAACACAGAGACCGGCGAACTGAACCTCTCCGTGCTCTCCGTGTCTCCGTGAGAGTCATTCTCATTGTTCATGGCGTGCAGTAGCACACGAACAACGATTCCCCCGAAACACGCCACCAACGCGAAAGAATTTTTTCTCATTTTTCGTGATGAGTGTCAGCTCATGAGCGATTCCTTATTCATCGCACAAAAGCCCAACCATCAAAAATGACCTGCAACAATTCACCTGCCAGGTGTATAATGCGCCTTCAATATGCAAAGTTTCCACAGAGATCAGGAGGTCGCATGAATTGGGCTGTCGTTCGTTCTCTTCCTGTCAGCATCGCTGTTTTGTTATTGGCGACTTCCATCATCGCCCAGGATCGCTCCGAGCATGCTCAACAAGATCAAAAGCCCACGCCTCAAGCTGTCTTTGTGGAGACGATCCATGATGCCGGCGCTGTCGAAGCCGGAACTGACTTGACACATGCGTTCAAGATCAAAAACGTAGGAAAGGCCGACCTGCTCATTCAAGATGTCAAACCTTCCTGCGGTTGCATTCTCACGGAGTATACAAAGCTCATTCCGCCCGGTCAGGAAGGTCGCGTTGTGCTGACAACGAAGACGCCCATACTTCGTTCGACCGTCCAAGCGACAGCATGGGTTTACACTAACGATCCGGCTCATCCTTCAGTCCTCCTGGGCATGAAAGCCATCACGCGCCCACTCATTGATGTGCTGCCTTCGCCGTCGCTCTCGTTGCAGGTCAACACAGGACAAGCGGCTGTGGGAACGTTGACGTTGGTCAATCGCGACACATCGCCACTCTCCATCGAGGCGCTGGAATTGAACAACAACGACTATTCAGCCCAACTGAAAACGTTGGAGAAAGGTCAACGCTACGAGATCACGGTCAGGCTTGGCCCGCGCGATAGCGAAGGCACGGTCGCTGCTCTGCTCACCATTGTGACCAATAAGCCAAAGCTCAGCCAAATTCCTATTGCCATCACCACCACCATCACTGCCCCGCCCAAATCAAGCAACCAAGGTGGTGGCGCGGCCCCGACAGCTTGACATAGGCCAGGTTGCCGGAGCACACTAGCCCCTCTTCGAGGGAAACTCAAACTCCGAATATCGAAGCCCGAAACGTTTCGAATTTCGTGCTTCGGATTTCCCCGCAGGGGCTTGGAGGATGTTGTTATGAGAAAGAACCCGCTTCGATGTTTGACGCTACTGGGAATCGCGGCTTGCCTAGTAGCGCTCAGCTCAACGCCCACGTTTCAGTCGTCCGCTCAGCAGCCGATCACCAAACTCGTTTTTGTAGAAAAATTCACTTCGACCAACTGACCGAACTGCCCTGGAACCAGCGGGGCGCTGGAACGATTGCAAAGCGAAGTCGGTCGCGATCATTTGTTGATTGTGGCCTACCACGATACCCTGGATAGCGCGTTTGCCATCGCCAAAAACAGACAACGAGATCAGTACTACCAACGGCCGTACCGGCCGGTCTCCGTCTTCGATGGCGTCGAGCTGCTGCAAGGCGGCAGCAGCAATCCCAACGACATTAACATCTACAACCGCTACCGCGCCTCGTATGAGCGCCGAAAAAATGTTCCGAGCCTCGTTCGTATCAGCGGGGCCGCCATGCTCAAGGCTGATTCTGATCCGCCTCAGGCGCAGTTGACCGTGACCGTCGAGGCGCTGGCGCCACTGAGCGGTCCAGGCCCACTCAAGGTTCGCTTCGTGCTCTACGAAGACAACATCAATTTCCGAGCGCTCAACGGTCAGCGCCACTTTGACTGGGTCGTGCGCGATATTCTGGATGAAGCCAACTTGAGCATCTTCGAGCCGGGAGCCACCCAAACGTTCACCAGAACGGTCAACCTGAATAACCAATGGGTTGCTGCGAACCTCGGTTTCGCTGTATTTGTGCAACGCGACCCGCCCGGCAACAAAGAAGTCATTGGCGCTGCTGACTTCCACTTCCCTACCCCTTAGCCCTCTTCGAGGGAAATCCGAAGCACGAAATCCGAAATCCGAAACGTCTGGAATTTCGAATTTGGAATTTCGGATTTCCCCGCAGGGGCAGGCCCTGCTCATTGTTCGCCGAGAACCACTTTACGGATGCCAGCCAGCGGATTATGATAGCGCCTTCCTAAACATTAGGCCCCTGCGGGGAAATCCCAAGCACGAAATTCGAAACGTCTGGGATTTCGAATTTGGAATTTCGGATTTCCCTCCAAGAGGGTTTGGAATTTCGGATTTCCCCGCAGGGACAAGGAGGTCTTATGGGAGCAAATTACCCCTTTTATCAGGTCGAACCGATCACCGACCTGAAGGACCTGTTGGAAAAAAGCTGTCAGCGCTACGCTAAGAAAACCGCTCTGCTGTGGAAGGAAAAAGGCAAGTGGCAACCGATCAGCTATCGGGACCTGTATCAAGCTGTCGAACATTTGGCCACAGCGTTGACGCACCGGGGCATGCAATCGGAAGATCGGATCGCCATCCTGGGAGAAAACAGACCCGAATGGGCTATGACCTATCTGGCCGTGGCTTGCTCGGGCGCAACCTGTCTGCCGATTGATAAGGAGCTGCGCAGTCAGGAGATTTTTCACATCCTCCATTTTTGCGACGCCAAAATGATTGTCGCCTCGGAAAAGTACGTGGAAGAGCTGCTCGCTATGCAACCGAGACTGCCAGCGTTGCAGCAGATCATCTGTATGGATGATCGTAACGGCCACAAAAATCTTGTCACCGTCTCTCAACTACAAGAGGAGGGACGACGGGCCGTCAAAAAGGGCGACAAAACATTTCGTCAGAAAACCATCCTGCCTTACACCGTCGCGGCCATTTTGTTTAGTTCGGGCACGATGGGCAATCCCAAAGGCGTCATGCTGACGCACCGCAACATCGCCACCAATGTGATGCAAACTACTAAGTCGGTTTACGTGGACGATAAGGACCTGTTTCTGTCTGTGCTGCCGGTGCATCACGCCTACGAATGCACAGCCGGATTCCTCGTGGCGTTGTATCGTGGTGCAACCATCGCCTATGCTGAGAACTTGCGCCGTGTGGCAGAGAATATGGCCGAAGTCAAAGCGACCGTGATGCTCGGCGTGCCATTGCTATACGAAACCTTCTACAAGCGAATTCGGGCGGCCATCCGAGAAAAGGGCGAATCCAAATTCCAAAAGGCGAAAAAAATTGCCGACCTTTCCGAAAAGCTGCTCGGATTGAATATACGGCGACGACTCTTTTCTCAGGTTCATCAGAAACTCGGCGGACGATTGCGGCTCTTGATCTCAGGCGGCGCGGCGCTCGACCCGGAAGTCGCCCGCGGCTTTCGCGAACTCGGCATCAATTTCATTCAAGGGTATGGGCTGACAGAAGCCTCGCCACTAGTTGCCGTCAACCGCGATAAAGCTTTCAAGGATGATGCCGTCGGTTTCATCATGGATCAAATGGAAGCCAAAATCGTGGACGGCGTGCTGTGGGTCAAAGGCGACAACATCATGCAAGGCTATTATCGAAATCCCGAAGCAACGGCCGAAGTCTTGCAGGATGGCTGGCTCAACACTGGCGACCTGGCCTCATTCGATGACGAAGGATACCTCTACATTCACGGACGGCAAAAAGCGTTGATCGTCACGCCGAACGGCAAGAACATTTCACCCGAAGAAGTCGAGCGTGAATTGATGAAGAGTCCCTATATTCTGGAAGTGCTCGTCTGGGGCGGCCCTGATCCCGCCCAATCGGAAGTGCAAGCGATCGTCGTTCCCAACCTCGAACAACTCGACGTAGACTTCGGCGGCCAAGGCGCTCCGCTGACGCGTCAACAAATCGAAGAGATCATCCGCAAGGAGATTAATGAACATTGCAAAAACCTAGCCCCCTACAAGCGCGTCAGTAAATTCACGCTGCGCGATGAAGAATTTGCCAAAACCACAACGCGGAAGATCAAGCGGTATCTCTACACTGAAACAACCAAGCATGTGTCCGCTCAAGGCGAGGCATGAACGTTTGTCGGCAACTATGAAAGTCTACTTGCAACTGCTCCAGGATATTCTTGATCACGGCGTGCAAAAACAAGACCGCACTGGCACAGGAACGCTGTCGTTGTTCGGCTACCAGATGCGTTTTCGCCTGGACGCGGGCTTTCCGCTGCTGACCACCAAGAAACTGCACCTGCGTTCGATTATCTACGAACTGCTCTGGTTTCTACGGGGCGAGACCAACATCCGGTACCTGAATGAGCACGGGGTTACGATCTGGGACGAGTGGGCTGATGAGCATGGCGAGCTGGGCCCGATCTACGGAGCGCAATGGCGCTCGTGGCCAACGCCGGAAGGAAACCGCATTGATCAAATCTCGCAGGTGATTGAGCAAATTCGCGCCAATCCTGACTCCCGCCGGTTGCTCGTCAGCGCGTGGAATGTGGCTGAGCTGGATAAGATGGCATTGCCGCCATGTCACGTGCTATTTCAATTCTATGTCGCCAACGGGCGATTGTCCTGTCAGCTTTATCAGCGCAGCGCTGACGCATTCCTTGGCCTGCCGTTCAACATTGCGTCGTATGCTCTGCTGACGATGATGGTGGCGCAGGTCTGTCAGTTGAAACCGGGTGAATTCATTCACACCTTGGGAGACGTTCACTTGTACTTGAATCATGTTGAGCAAGCCCGCTTGCAATTGACACGCGAACCGAGACCGCTTCCTCAAATGACGCTGAATCCACGCGTGACCTCCATCTTCGATTTCACCTACGAGGATTTCACGTTGAGCGGTTACGACCCACATCCACCCATCAAAGCGCCGGTGGCTGTATGAATATCTTCATCATTGCGGCTATGGCAACCAACCGAGTGATCGGCCTCAATAATGCCCTTCCCTGGAGATTGCCAGCCGATTTGAAACGATTCAAGCATCTGACGATGGGCCATTATCTGCTCATGGGGCGAAAAACCTTTGCCTCAATAAATCGTCCGCTGCCGGGACGAACCCTCATCGTCCTGACCCGTCAACGTGATTTCGTCGCACCTGACATCCTGGTGGCTCACTCACTGGAGCAAGCTCTCTCGCTGGTCAAAGGCGAAACCCTCTTCATCGCCGGCGGAGAAGAAGTCTATCGCCAGACATTGCCTCTGGCTCACCGCCTCTATCTGACGCTGATTCACAGCGAGTTCACTGGCGACGCTTATTTCCCTCACTACGCTGAGACAGAGTGGGTTCTCACCGATCACGAGCACCACCAACCTGATGAAAAAAACCCGTATGCCTACAGTTTCCTGACCTACATTCGCCCCTGCGGGTAACTCCGAAGCACGCCAGCCCCAAATCCAAAACGTTTGGGATTTCGGACTTGGAATTTCGGATTTCCCTGGAAGAGGGCTGCGGCCTGAGGCACATTTTTTGCTACAAAGAACGCGGCAATTTGGTTGACACTGAGTCAAGTGGAATGTTACTTTTGACGCCGGAGGATTATGCCATGAACCAACGGATTCCAGTCACTCTCCCAACAGTGGTGGCCGCCGCAGCTTTACTGCTGATGACAGCGCATTCGACCTCCGCGCAGTACGTCGTCTCAGCTCGTGGCGGATTAGTCAACTACACGACTGGCCCGGTGACTTATCGCACTGCGGCAGACCCAGATTGGAAACGGGTTCCCACGCATCTCCAACTTGATGAAGGGGACCGCCTCAAAACTCAGAATGAAGGTAAAGCCGAAATCCTGTTGATGCCTGGCTCGTTCCTTCGTCTGGCTAATAACGCTGAACTGGCCATGCTCAACACAGACTTAACAAGCGTGACCGTCGAGCTTGTCTCAGGCTCGGCGATCCTGGAAATCGGCGACCTACCCAATAAAGGCACGATCACTGTGCAAACGCCGATCACCACCGTACGCCTCAAGAAAGAAGGTCTCTATCGGATTGACATCGTCTCAGACGCGATGACACTCACAGTCCGAGAGGGCGAAGCTCACTTTCTGCGAGCTGATGGCGTGCTGGAAAAAGTCAAAAAGAATCGTCGCGCGTTGATCATTGGCAAGGAATACGAACTGGCCAAGTTTGATCCCAATCAAGTAGATGACTTTGATCTGTGGAGCGCCGACCGCGCTGAACTGCTTGTGGCAGCTAATCAATCGCTAGTCCAACGCATGGGAGTATGGAGCTGGCCGCGCTTGGGCTGGAATTCATGGATCTTTGACCCATTTTTTGGCTGCTACACATTCTTGCCGTGGGGCTATAGCTTCTGGTCGCCATACGGATATGGCTATTTCCTGCCGTGGGGCGGCTACAGCGGCGGCTACGGTGGCAGCTACGGCGGCGGTTACGCGGGCGGCACTGACACGGGCGGCAATTACGGCGGACAAGCAGGTTCGCCTGGCCCCGGTGGGAGTCCGCCAGTTCGAGCAACGAAACCTTGGGCTGATCAAGCGCGCAAGGGCCGAGAGGTAGTGCCCAGCAGCGACGCTCAGTTTGGCGTTTTTTCAGGCCGCACGCCACGCGGGGCTGACATGGACACCCGCATCATCAGCACGCCGTCCGGCGGCTACATGGGCGGTAGTAACAAAGCTGGCGGTGGATACAGTGGTGGTCACTCTGGCGGCGCACATGCCGCTCCGGCACCGGGCGGACACGCTGCCGGAAGTGGCAAGGCCAGCGGCGGCAGCATTAAACAGCAGTGAGAATAACACCAATCACTCGGTTTTCTCTGATTGGAAAGGCTCCAACAGGATATTCATCCTGGTGGGGCCTTTTTACTTGAACCGTGATTCGTGATCCGTGGAATGAGGCCACAGGTTACACAGATTAGCACAGACTTCGTGATTCGTGATTCGTAATCCCTGTGGGGAAATCCCAAGCACGAAACCCCAAATCCGAAACGTTTGGGATTTCGAGATTCGGATTTCGGATTTCCCTCGAAGAGGGCTGAGGGCTCAAGGAGACGGAACTCATGGCTGAAAGGAAGAAGCCGATCAATGTGTTGGTCGTTGATGACGAGCAATTTTTCGCCGAGTGGCTAGCGGAGAATCTCCAAGATCAGCCCAACCTCTACAATGCCCAATGGGTCAACTCGGGCGAACGCGCCCTCCAGTGGATCCAACAGCAGCCAGTGGACCTGGTCATTAGTGACATCAAAATGGCTGGCGTCAGCGGCATTGAGCTCCTCAAACAAATTCGTCGCCATCATCCGGGCATTGGCGTCATTCTGATGACCGGCTACGCCCTGCCAGAGCTGCAACAGGAAGCCGTCAAACGCGGCTCTCTGTTCTATCTGGAGAAGCCTTTTCCGATGGAACGGCTGGAATCGGCCATTGAGCAAGCAATGGCCAGCCAGACCGGACAAGATCAGCCTGAAGTCGGCGCGTCTGTTGAGCCTGAATCAGCCGCTGCGCTGAGCCTGTTGGACACGCTTCATCTTTTCCATGTGAGTCGCGCTCACAAAACACTGCTGGTGCGAGCCGGTGCAAGCGAGGGATTGATTTACTACCAAGACGGCGAAATCGTTCATGCTGTGACCCAGGATCAAACCGGTGAACCTGCTTTCCGTCAAATCATCAACTGGCAATCGAATGATTATGCTGTGTTCACCGATGAGCCGCCGCCGACTCGAACCATTTTTCGGGATTTCGACAGTCTGCTGAGCGCCGCTGCGCAGCCCGGTTCCATGCCAACCCCGACAACAGCAGCCGCTGAGCAACAGCAGACTCAACAACAGCTTTCAGAGGTCATACCTGATGCGCCCCAGCCCTTGCATGAGGCCCCGGTTGCTGAGTCTCAGCCTGCTGAGCAGTTGGCCGATGAGCCGCCTCCGGCCGTCATACAACAAGAGACCTCGGGCCCCTACGGGGAAATCCCAAGCACGAAACCCGAAATGCCAAACGTTTCGGATTTCGAATTTGGGATTTCCGATTTCCCTCAAAGGGGATGAAGAGGGAGTTATGGAAGAACGAGAAAATCTGCCATCCACCGCTGACGATACGCCACCCGATGACCCGATTGCCGATAAATCGCTGAGCGGCCCGACGCTGCTTTTTTCCACGCTGCTGATTCTCTCGTTGATCTGGGCGCTCTGGGACGAATTGGAAGGGCAGCGTCCATGGAAGGACTATCAACGCGACTTTGTGCGGCTCTATGCGAATCACCTGAAGAAATTGGAACGCGAGCAACGCGCTGAAGAAAAGCGGGTGACCGAATCAGCCGAGTATCAACAGATCGTGCAAGAGCTGGAAGTGGCCGAGCGGGAGGTAGCCTCGCGTGTCAAGGAGATTGATCAACGCGTAGCGTTCATTAACAAGCAGATCGAAATTGTCTCCCGCCCATTTCAAGATAAACGCTCGCGCATTGCGGCCATCACGTATGACCTGGAACACGCCAGCAGCGAGAAGAAGAAACAGTCATATCGGAACGAGATTCAAGAAGTGAAGAACGAGGCGGTCGAAGTGGAGCTGCTTGATGAAGCGAATCCCAAGGCGGTAAAACCGCAAAAGCTGAACTTCGACCAACTGCAAGCCTTGTTTAACCAACTGAAGGACGAAAAAGCGAAGCTCCTGAGTGAACGAGTGCAGTTGACAGAGAAGGTTACTGAACTGAGCAAGAAGCGAGAGAATTACCTGAAAGAGAACCTGATTGGGTTAACGCCGGCGCAAATCAGGGGACTTCAGGAAAAGCTCAAACAATTTCCTATTGAGATCAAGCAAATCAACATTGAAAAGATCGGGCTGGTAGACCGTTGTGAATCGTGTCACCTGGGCACACGCGAGCCTGTTATTTTGACGGCTGCCAACATGGGTCGGCGCCGCGAATTCATCAGCCATCCCAACCGCGAATTGCTCACGATTCATGACCCGGAAAGATTCGGATGTACCACCTGCCATAACGGAAACGGCCGTGCTACCAAGAGCATTGAATATGCCCACGGCACTAACAAGCATTGGCCCTGGCCGCTCTTCCCGAAAGGGAACTACGAAGCTGGATGTGTTCAATGCCACCAAAATGATCGTGTGTTGGACCACGCGCCGATCCTCACCAAAGGACGCGACCTCTACCAAAACAAAGGGTGCGTCGGCTGCCATCGCTATGAAGGATTTGACAAAGAAACAGATTACTTGATTGCCGCGCGGCAAGAAATGATCAAAATTGAAACGACCCAGAAAGCCAATCTGCTGGAAATTGCCCGCCTCACGCGCGAGGCTGACCGCGCGCGCTCCAACGAAGAGGCTCAACAGCTCAACGCGCAAGCTGAGCGACTCAGGGTGAAAAATAGCGAACTGGATGCCCGAATTGACGCGCTCAATCAGAAGGCCAAGTACCTCATGTTGGACCGCAAGATGGTCGGTCCGAATCTGAAAGAAGCCAAGCTTAAACTGCGCAAGGAATGGATTCCTGTTTGGCTCAAAGACCCGCAGGCGTTCCGTCCCGGCACGAAGATGCCGCGCTTTCGGCTGACCGACGATGAAGTCCAGGCGCTCTCGGCATTCATCTGGCAAAGCGCTTACTCAAGCCCGACGCTGCCTCCACAAAAACCAGGAGACCCGGTCAGAGGCAAAGAGGCGTTTGAGTCGCGTGGCTGCCTTGCGTGCCACTCCATCGGTGAAGGCGCCGGGCGCATAGGTGGTGACTTTGCCGCGAACTTATCGCGTTTGGGCGAGAAAACGAATCTGGACTACATCGTCCGCTGGGTGCATAACCCACGCCAGCGTTCGCGACCCTATTGCCCCAAAGAGAAACGTGACCTCGGCCCAGAAGACTACGCCAAACACAATCTGCCATTCGTGTTCGACCAGGATCACTCGACGTGTCCCAATGATGGCTATGAATTGCAAGTCGTTCAGATGACGGTCATGCCCAGTTTCCGCCTGTCCGAACAGGAAGCGCGTGACATTGCCACATACCTGACGAGCCTCAAACGCAATAATGTGAACTATCCACCTGCGCCATTCATGGATGACACCAAGCTGGCTCAGAGAGGCCGGGAACTGGCCAAACGCTATGGCTGTGCCAATTGCCATGAAATCGCCGGCCTGGAAAACGAGCAGCGCATCGGCACGGAGCTGACCAAAGAAGGTTCAAAGCCGCTGCCGCAACTGGATTTTGGTCTACTTGAACAAAAAGCGCGCGAGGAAAAATGGTATAACCACAAAGGCTTCTTCGAGCGCAAACTGGAAAACCCAGCCATCTACGACACAGGCCGTGAACGACCTCGTGAAGACCTGTTGCGCATGCCTAACATCGAACTGACCCGGGATGAGATTCAGGCTCTGACCACGTTGCTGCTGGGCAGCGTGGAAACGCAAATCCCTGTCGAGTTCCGTGCCAAACAGGAGGGGCCAGCGCGAGCCATTCAGGAAGGCTGGTGGGTCGTCAAGAAATATAACTGCATGGGTTGTCACGTGTTCATGCCGGGTCAGCAGACGGCGTTGAGTCAGCTTCCCCGATTTCAAGACGCTGCCATGAAAGCTCAACTGCCGCCCTCGTTGATCCAACAAGGCGCGCGCGTCAATCCAAATTGGTTGTTGCACTTCCTCAACAATCCGGCGCTTGATCCAAAAAACCTGGATCGCAACGGTGTGCGGTCATACCTGCAGGTTAGAATGCCAACGTTTTATTTCTCGCCGAACGAGCTGCAAACGTTAGTCAATTTCTTTGAAGCGTTGGCATCGCAACCGCAGCCGTATATCGCCAAGAAACTTGATCCGTTGACGCCGGAAGAACAGAATCTGGCGCGAGCACTGTTTACATCGAAGGCGGCGCCCTGTTTGAAATGTCACATGACCGGCAATCCTGCTCACGACCGGCTGGCCACGGCGCCGAATTTCTTGCTCGCGGCCGAGCGGTTGAAACCCGATTGGACAGCGCGCTGGCTGATTGACCCGCAAGCAATTGCTCCGGGCACGGCCATGCCATCGGGTTTGTTCAAGCGCGACGGTCAGCGATGGGTCTTTGCCGGACCAATCCCTGAGGCGTTCAAGAACTACACCAAAGATCACGTGCAATTGCTCGTGCGGTATATGTTCCAACTGACGCCACAAGAACAAGCTCGATTGTTGGCAAGCTCGCCGATGGCATCGGCATCGAGCGCGAGCCCGGGCCGACCACCTGCCCGACGCGAACGCGTGCTGCGGGCAGCAATCAGTCATTAGATTCGTGATCCGTGATCCGTGGAATGAAGCCACAGATTACACAGATTAGAACAGAATTCGTGGTTCGTGATTCGTGATCCGTGATTCAACTTGCAATCCACGGACCACGATCCACGGACCAAGGACCAAGGAGAAGCGTTACTATGAAAAGTTATCAGAGATTAGACCCTCTTGGAGGGAAATCCCAAATCCCAAATCCGAAATCCGAAACGTTTCGGATTTCGAACTTCGTGCCTGGGATTTCCCGCTATGCGGGTTTGGTGTTTCGGACTTTCCCCGCAGGGGTTATTATAGGATTACTCCTCGTGTTCAGCGCCGCGTGTGGCAATCCCGATGAGATCGCTGAAGAACCGGGCGAGACTGAGACGACTGAGGTCGCCTCAGCCAAGCCACCGTATTCGCCGACAGGCGCTGAAGCAACCATCACAGGCAAGGTCAATTTTGAGGGCACACCACCGAAAATGGCCAGGCTCATGATGGATTCCGATGCGGCCTGTGCAGCCATGCATAAGGGTCCCGTTTTTTCCGAGCAAGTGGTCGTCAATCCCAACGGCACACTGAAAAACGTCTTTATCTTCGTCCGTAGTGGATTAAACTACAGCTTCCCGGTGCCCAGCGAGCCGGCGGTACTTGACCAAGAGGGATGTATTTACAAGCCACATGTGCTCGGTATGATGGCCAATCAAACGTTGAGAGTCACGACGCAAGACCAAACAACGCACAACGTCCATCCGATCCCCAAGATCAACCGCGAATGGAACGAATCGCAGCCTCCCGGTGTGGTGTTGACCAAGACATTCACGCGGCCTGAGCAAATGATTCCAGTTGTGTGCAACCAACACAGTTGGATGAAAGCCTATATCGGCGTGCTGGATCATCCGTTCTATGCGGTGACTGATCAAAATGGCTCCTTCACAATCAGCGGGCTGCCGCCGGGCGAATATGAGATTGAAGCATGGCACGAAAAGTACCAATCCCAAACGCAGAAAGTGACGGTTGGTGCCAAGGAATCGAAGACGCTTGACTTCACCTACAGGGCTGATCAAGCTTATGGGCCTAGCTCGCTCAAGATGATGCCGGCGATGGTTGCTCCTTGTTGCAACGGAGACAAGCACGAGTGATTTTTCAACCTGTTGAAAAGACCGCGGTCACGCCTGGGGGAGCATACTCCCCCAGACGCTACCGCTTTTCACTGGTGACAGCGGTCGCGACATTCATTCTGATCATTGCCGGCGGCCTGGTCACCAGTCAGCAAGCCGGGGATTCGGTTCCTGATTGGCCGCTGAACTTCGGTCGGATTGTGCCGTGGGAGCAACTGGTCGGCAATGTGCGCTTCGAGTACGGTCACCGCGTCATCGCCGCGACGGTGGGATTGCTGACGATTCTGCTCAACATCGTGTTGTGGCGCGATGAGCCACGCCGGTGGGTCCGTCAACTCGGTCTGCTAGCGCTGATCGCTGTCGTGCTTCAAGGGCTGTTGGGCGGCGTGCGCGTGCTGTTGCTGGAGTACCGCGTTCCTGTAGCAATCATTCATGCGTGCTTGGCTCAAACATTCTTCTCACTCATCGTTGGACTCACCGTCTTCACCTCACGCGCCTGGTTCGAGATGGCCAACGCCCTCTTCGAGGGAAATCCCAAGCCCATGCGGGGAAATCCCAAGCACGAAATCCGAAACTCGAAACGTTTCGGATTTCGAGATTCGGATTTCGGATTTTCCCCGGCGGGGGTTAGCCAAGTCATCTCGTCGGCGTCGCACAAGCGCATTGAGCCATCAGCATGGACGGGTCGTTGGAACCGAGCCGACCAAGCCACAAGCTGGTCGAATTGCTTTGACCGCAACGTTGCGCGTGGCCGCGCCGGCT